>CAZPBV010000064.1:4260-12393 GCA_964584675.1 uncultured Bdellovibrionales bacterium | reverse complement strand
CGCACAACAAGGCTTACTGCGAGAGCTCAGTATCTTTCCTCCTGGCGCCGTCGATTTTTGCTCTAACGACTATCTCGGCCTTGCCGCTGCCCTTCGCGACCAAGCCGTCATATCCAGGCCTGAATGTGACGAGAAGACCTTCGCCATCGGGTCAACGGGTTCTCGCCTGGTTTCTGGAAACCACCCATTAGCAGAAAGCCTTGAACAGTTTTTGGCTGAATTCCACGGACTTGGGGAGGCAAGATCCGCGCTCCTCTTTAACTCAGGTTACGATGCCAACCTCGGTTTTTTTTCATCGATTCCCGCACGCGGAGATATCGTCCTCTATGACGAGCATTGCCACGCTTCAGTGCGTGACGGTCTGCGACTCGGATTGGCAAAGTCTTATTCCTACCGCCATAACGATCCGAATCATCTCGAGGAAAGAATACAAGCTCTGAGAACACGCGTTAAGCGCGGTCACTTAATAGCAGTAACCGAGTCCCTGTTTTCCATGGACGGGGACCAAGCTCCATTGAACGATTTGGCGGACGTGTGTGCTCGCCACGATGTTGCACTAGTTGTGGATGAAGCTCATGCTACCGGCGTTTTTGGCACGGAAGGGCGAGGCTTGGTGGAAGCACATGGTGTTGGCCCCCGCGTATGGGCCCGTGTCCACACCTTTGGCAAGGCGCTTGGATGTCATGGCGCTGTTGTCATTTGCTCTGACCTCGTGCGCTCGCACCTCGTCAATTTTGCCCGCTCATTCATATACACTACCGCGCTCTCTCCGCGGACCCTCGTTTCGGTTCAAAATGCTTACCACCGCATGCGGCAGGGTCATGAACGGCGTGTTGCGCTGGAAGACAATTGGGCAGTCTTTTCTGAATGCGCACAAACCTTGCCCTTTGGCAAACAGAGTAACATCCGAGTTGCAGCCCAGCATGGCCCGATTCAATCAATCTTTATTCCTGGAAACGAACGTGTATCCTCAGTTGCAGGCCACCTGCGCGAGTGCGGCTACCAGGTAGTTGCAATTCGAAGCCCCACTGTCCCACCGGGGACGGAGCGACTGAGAATTTCTCTCCACTCCTTCAATACAAAGGAGCAAGTGAGAGAATTACTATCAAAAGTGAATCAGGTCCTATCATGAGACGCGTATTTGTTACCGGCATTGGAACAGGCATTGGCAAGACTGTTGCCAGCGCAATCATAACTGAGGCGCTGCACGCCGATTACTGGAAGCCTATCCAAGCCGGTAACCTCGATTATTCTGATAGTGACACGGTTCGCGATCTCATTTCTAATAAAACATCGCGTGTACATCCTGAACATTACCGCCTCACTTCTCCAATGTCGCCGGATGCCGCAGCGCAGCGCGATGGTGTGATTCTTTCGTTGTCGGCTATGTACCCCCCCGGCTGCAAAGGAGACCTCGTGATAGAAGGGTGTGGCGGCCTCTTGGTTCCACTCAATAATTCCGAGCTCGTGATTGATATGGTATCTCACTTCGCATGCGAGGTGGTGCTGGTATCGCAATTTTACCTTGGCAGTATCAACCATACCCTACTGTCTCTTGAAGCGCTGGCGCGTCGCTCGCTGCCAGTTCGAGTCATATTCAACGGTCCCTATAATGCAGATTCGGCAGCCAGCATATCGCTCTTTGGGAAAGTCCCCGTGCTTGCTGCTATTCCGCAAGAGAGCAAGGTAACGCGCGAATTTGTCGCCCGGCAGGCCGCGAATCTCAGGGAGAGTCTTGAGAAATGAACTCCCTTACCCGCCGTGATTCAGCAATCGTCTGGCACCCTTTCACCCCGCTCACAGAATTGCAGTCTCCCGTAATCGGCGCCACGGGATCACGCCTCCTTCTTGAAGATGGCAAATCACTGATAGACGCAATTTCATCGTGGTGGACCAATATTCATGGGCACTGTCATCCGCAGCTTGTAGCCGCGTTGGCTGATCAGGCGCAAACACTGGAACATGTTATCTTCGCCGGCTTTACCCACGAGCCGGCCGTGGCACTGGCGGAGGAGATCTGCAACGCTTTAGGAGCAATAAAATCGCGAGTATTCTATTCCGATAACGGTTCGACCGCTGTTGAGGTCGCCCTTAAAATTGCTATTCAGTATTGGTGGAATCAGGGTCAAGAGCGGCATTCCATTATAGCTCTTTCCAATGGATATCACGGCGACACCTTCGGGGCCATGTCTGTTTCTGGACGAGGTCTTTTTACCTCGCCTTTTGGAAAGCATCTCTTCGAAGTCCGGACGGTGCGCGCCCCCGAAGCTGGTCTCTCCTCTGAAGAACTAACGCACATTGTGGAGCATTTTGAAAAGCTTGTTTCAAGCGCCGACACCGCAACTTTTATATTCGAGCCCATGCTGCAGGGAACAGGCGGCATGCGAGTACTCGATCCCCATACCTTGAGTCAAATGATCGCCATGGCACGCGCCCGTCAAGTGCCGGTCATTGCCGACGAAGTGATGACCGGCTTTTTTCGCACCGGCCTCCTCTTTGCAAGTGAATACTTGGACAGTGCTCCCGATATCGTGTGCCTCTCAAAGGGCCTTACCGGCGGCATGTTACCATTAGGTGTAACCGTGTGCGCCAACTCGGTTGCAGATGCCTTCAATAGCTCCGATCGCTCCAAAATGCTCTTTCATGGACATTCATATACCGCTAATCCCCTTGCGTGCGCGGTGGCGCGCGCTAGTCTCAAACTGTGCCAATCTGCCGAATGTAGAAATGCAGTGTCGCGTATTTCAGCCTCACATGAGCTTTTTGCCGCTCGGCTCGAGAAGAATGCACGTATTGCCCAGGTTCGCCGATTAGGAACCATGGTAGCGTGCCGGCTACAAACGCCCTACCAATCAGACTACCTGAACCCCCTCAGAGACAAGCTGTATGCCTACTACCACCAGGCCGGCGTGCTCCTGCGCCCACTGGGAGATGTGGTCTATCTTCTTCCACCCTACTGTATGAGCGATGCCGAATTGCAGTATGTGTATGATGTGATTGAGCGATCCCTCAGGGAGTGCCTATGAATACTCCGGTCTATATCACCGCATGGGGGTCTCTGTCCGGGATGGGAACCTCACCATCGGAGGTATGGAAGTCTCTCACCACCGCCACGCCGCGTATTCGATACAAAGGCTTTGAGCAAGAGATGTTTCCCGTCTCCACCATCGATGAGGATAGCGAGTCTCTATTGTTTTCTATTGCCTCTGAAAACAAGAACTATCGCAGACTTGATCGCGCCACCTTGCTTGCCATTGCCGCTTGCCGTAAGGCGGTTGCCACCTCTGGATGGTTGGATTGTGAGGGCGTCGGTATAAGCATCGGATCAGCTCGCGGGGCGACTGAAACCTGGGAAAAAGCTCACGCCCTTTTTTTGAAGGAGGGCCTCAATGAAAACTGTCGCGGCATTTCAGCATACACCTCTCCTCTCACTACCCTCGGCAACATAGCAAGCTGGGCTGCGCATTCGGTTTCAGCTTCAGGAGTCGCTCTCAGCCATTCCATGACGTGCTCGTCGGCTGCACATGCCATCGTCAACGGCGTGGCATGGATACAATCGGGACTATGCAATCGATTCCTGGCCGGCGGCAGTGAAGCTCCACTAACACCTTTCACTTTGGCGCAAATGAAGGCTCTGCGCCTTTATTCTTCCGAAAAGTTGGATAGCAATTTTTTTTGCCGCCCTCTTGGCGTGCTCCAGACTAACACGCTCGTCCTTGGTGAAGGAGCGGCGGTATTTGCGCTGGAGGCAGATCACCAGCCAATATCAACCCGGCCACTTTCTGCAAGAATTGAAATTGAAGCAATGGGTCTCTCTCAGGAACAAATAGGCACCGCCACGTCCATGAGTGCCGATGGACACGGCCTGCAAGAAGCGATGAAAATGGCTCTGGCGTCAGGGCGCGGACCAATTGACGTACTCCTCCCCCACGCACCAGGAACTCTCCATGGCGACTCTGCAGAATGTGATGCTATTGAGCAGGTCTTTAAGCACCATAAGATTCCTTTTTTGACTTCCAATAAGTGGTGCATCGGGCATTGTTTTGGGGCCTCGGCAGCGCTGAGCACAGAACTTGCCATTTTGACTCTCCTCAAACAAGAAGTTCCTCCGCTCCCGTATGCGTGCCGGTTAGGAAATCAGACCCCTCCCACTAGGGTGCGACGAGTAATGGTTAATTCAACCGGCTTTGGTGGCAACGCGGTCTCGATAATTCTGAGCACTACAGCTGAGAATTGATTTGGAAATTCGCCTTTTGCAAAGGTGAGAAATGTTTTATGATTAAAGCAGTAGGAACAGTTCAACAATTGGGAGATTGAAAGAATGACGCGGGGACGGATTTCGAATTTTCTTCACAAGCTTGGGTATAGTCTGTTAGTGTTTGGCGCGCTCTATACCGCCCCAGTGGCGCTGAATGTTATTGCTCCGAATCTTGCTTTTGCCCAAGACCTACAGTCGCTTTATCCGCTCGGATTTAGCCAGCGATCTATTCGCAAACTGGAGCGTAAGGCATCAAAGAAGGGTGGCAAGGTAAACGTGACAAGCCTTGCTGATGTCTGCCCGTCAGTTCAGCCAATGTCCGGAGCTCTCATGAAGAATGCTTACCCCGGTCACATTCAGCGAACCGATCCCCGCGCCAGTGGATTTGCCTTTATATGCGGAAGTTCGTGCCCTAGTAAATTCCCTGTTTCGGCCTACTATTCTGACGGCACCCTCGCGTTCAAGCTCGGTTACTACGGCCGCTGGAGCGGTAACGGAAAGCCGCGCGCATATTGTTCGGTTGGAGTGCCTCGTTGCAGTGTTAAAAAAGTCGTCCGTGACTCGAAGACAAGTGGACGGGATGGGAAAGTATACCTCACATGGACTTCGACCTCTTGCCGTTCCGCTACTCCTGGGGTGAGAAACTCGTCTGGGTTTTGATCATCTTGCTGGTAGGGTAATTTTTTTGGGTCCTCATCGGAAAGGGGATCCCACCCGAAAAACGCACCGCGGGAGATTATAACTTTGAAAAGCAACTTGGCTCGCCCGGTGAGGCTCTGCAATTGTTTGCCGGAGCTGCGATATAAGGGGGGCGCAATTTGTCTGTGTGGCTCGCGTTAGAAAACTTGAGCGAAAGACTCCTTTCTCATATAGACTCAAAAAGGGGTCCTCTGGCGCGACTCACTCAGTTTCCCGGACAACAAACTGACTCGACACTATCGTCTCATTCGCCTCATGGCACTCAATCGCTGTCACCCGCGCGTGCCGCGGCCCCTGCGCCATAGACGCCAGCAGCATCTCAATCGCATCATCCGGCCCTTGTAAGAGCGCCTCCACTGAACCATCATGACAGTTTCGCACCCAGCCGCTCAGACCGAGCGTCTGAGCCTCACGCTGGGTCCAAGCGCGATACCCGACTCCCTGAACAATCCCACGCACAATAACATGGACGTGCTTCATAGAGTCGGTCCAACAAAAAACTAAGCCGCCAACTCCAACTGATGCTGTTCCCGCAGCGTCGCTAAAACACCCTGGAGAGACCGTTCAACCTCATCTGATGAAAGGGTGCGCTCAGAATGCTGAAAAGTTAAACGCAAGGTGAGGCGCCTGAACGCCTCGTCAGATCTTCTAAAATCATCATAGACCGCCACCTCCTTGAGTGAGGGAACATCAAGTTCCTCAATAATTCGCCGCACTTTGCCGGCCTGACAGCGAGGCTCGATCCGCAAGGTGACGTCGCGCCGCACTGCCGGAAACTCGCTCGGCAATTCCGCCCGCGAACGGGGAGAACAACGCACCAGGCGCTGCACATCAAACTCAGCGTAGAGCACGGGTTGACTCACCCCCAGCGCATCAATAATGAGCGGATGCACCACCCCAAAGTGACCTACAATGAGGCGCCCAACACGAATAGCCCCCTGGTAACCGGGATGCAGAAGCGGGTGTTTTTGTTCGGAAACAGATCCGTCAAGTGACAATGCCTGTAAGACGCTCTCCATTACGCCCTTAAAGAGAAACATGCTGTGTTCAAGTTCGGGCGGTTTTCTCCACTCATGCTCAAAAAATCGCCCCGAGAAAGCCATAGATAAGACATCGCGCTCGAATTCATAGCTGCCCTCAACCTCGACACCCTCGGCGGGCAAACGAAATAGCCGGCTCAATTCGAAAACCTTAAAACACTGCACCCCGCGGCGGTGATTGTATTCAGCCAGGCGGCTCAAATGGATAGCATTGGTAAGTTTCAGATGCGAGTAGCCGCGTTCAAGCGCATTCTTGATGCTCACATGGGACTGCGACAGTGGTCCATCAAGCTGCTCAATGAGGCCGACTTCCTCATGAGAGTAAAAGCTCTTGGTCATGACTTCATAGAAGCCTTGCCCGCACAGAGCGCGTTCCGCTTTTTCAAGGAACTTCTCGTGTTCGCTCGATTCCGGCGTCTCATAGTCCAGGTCGGGGAGTTCCAGCTTGACTCGAGACAAACCGTGCGAGCGCGCAAAGTCCTCGATCACATCAGCCTCATGGCGCACATCCCACAAACGCCATGACGGAACAGTAGCGGTGATAGTCTGGCTTTCCGCTGAAACTTCCAGCCCATAGCCAAGATTCTTGAGTCGCGAAGTGACTTCTACATCGGCCAGTCGCGGCAAACCTATCTGCTTGCGAAGCGTAGCGAGGCGCAGCACGACTCGCCGTTTTTCCGGCGGCCTCACATCGACCACCGTAAACCCAAGCGGATGCGCCGTCTCAGACTTTACCGCGCCGGCAGTTCCTCCAGCTAGGTAAACTGCGCGACGAAGGGCCCACCCTACCATTTCAATGTCTGATCCGCGCTCGAATATGTAGGAGGCATCAGTCGAGATCCCCATGGCTCGAGCTGTTTTGCGAACCGACACCGGATCAAAACATGCCGACTCGAGGAGCACGCGAGTTGTTGGCATCGTGCACATGCTGTTAGCGCACCCAATAACACCTGCCACCGCCACAACCTTCTTACGGTCACGGATAACTACCGCCCCAGCTGGCACCCGATACTCGCGCCCGTCGAGAGCAGTGATAGTAGTGTCGTTCGGTAGTTCATCGACTATGATTTCTCCATCAATCTTATCGCGATCGAACGCGTGCATAGGCTGGCCAAGTTCTATTTGCACGTAGTTCAAAACATCAACTATGGCCGGCCTATCTTTTGGCGCTTCGAATTCGCCATGCAGAACCTGACAGATCTCGGGGCGAACACTCATAGATGCCGGCAATGAAAGCTCCAACAAGGCATACCGAGAGCACAATGGGGTAGACACCCGCACTGAGATGGACGATCCCTTGGCGGGAAATTCGGGAGCCATAGGAGGAAAATTAATTGAAGTCAGAAAGCGCGCCGATAGCTCTCTCGCCACTCCCAGTACATGCACATGATCGCCGCGATTGGCGAGTGTTTCTATATTATAGACGGTATGTTCCCCAACCCCAGAAATATCTTTTACCTCGAGTCCCAAATCATCCAATATGTGGCGGAGCTCCAATGGATCTTTGGCCGGTATCTCAATGAGTCTCGAAAGTACAGAATAGTGAAGCTTCATAATGTTGGAATACGGGCTACGCCACGAGTCCTCTCAGAACACGCAAATCATTTTCGTAAAGCTGGCGACCGTCACGCAGCCCGGATGACTGCACTGCCAAGCGCCCGGTTCCTAAGCCAAAAGCAAAACCGCTTACCTTTTCGGGATCGTACTTAAATTCAGTCAACACATTGCGATGCACCATTCCTGCGCCGGCAATGGTGACCCACCCGGAACCTCCGCAGTAGCCGCATCCTTCACCTTTACAAATACCGCAATCAATTTGAGGGCCGATGCTTGGCTCAGTGTACGGGTAAAATTTTGGAACGAATCGCACCTTGCGCCGCTTGCCATAGAGACCCTTGAGGATGTGATTTATCAGCCCCATCAAATGGGAAAGCGTCAGCCCCGGCTCAATCCATACTAACTCAAATTGATGAAACATGGCCTGATGCGATGCGTCTTCATTCTCGTTTCGAAAGACGCGTCCAAAAGACGCCACTTTGACCGGCAATTCCCCCTTCTCCAATACCCGAGCTTGGACTGAAGTGGTGTGAGTCCGTAGCACATGCCCAGTGCTAGGATAAAACGGGGCCAGCATAT
>CAZPBV010000064.1:0-4250 GCA_964584675.1 uncultured Bdellovibrionales bacterium | reverse complement strand
TGCATATCGCGGGCCGGATGGTGGGGAGGAATATTGAGCGCATCAAAACAGTAGTACTCGGTTTCAATCTCCGGTCCTAACACATTGGAAAATCCAAAAGGCCGCAAAAGGCTCGCAATGCGACGTTCAACCAAGGTCACCGGGTGCATACGCCCAACACCAACGGTAAGCCCAGGTAGAGAAAAGTCAAAAAACTCTGACTGCATGCTCTCCTGGCGCTTGAGACCTTCAAGCTGTTGCTCTCTTTCCGTCAAGATTTGTTCGACGAAGGTCTTGAGCTCATTCAAGCCCTGTGCAATCCGTGGTTTATCCTCGGGGCTGATGTCCCTAAGCTGTTGAAAAAGAACCTTAACAACCCCCTCTTTCCCCAACCAATCGCGCTTGAAGACTTCCAATTCATGCAATGAAGTGAGCCCCGTACTGCTCTGATGAAACAAGTTTTTGAGTTCGCCAAAGTTTACTTCGCCCAATTTCATAGTTGACAGGGACGCTACCCAAAAAGGGCAAGGAAATCAATGTACTGCTGGGACATGCCGAAGGACATCGAAACCATTCTAAGAGGTTTCCGGGGGAGGATACTATACTGGCTGCATACCAGGAGCCAAGCTCTCAAAAATTCAGCGATGCTGCTAGCCGAAAGCCTATCCGGATTGCACGAATTGCTATTTCGGAATATGATAATATTTAGAATTGGCGTTTCGTGCTTATGTTATTTAAAAGGCAGATTTATTTACCCGATCTACTAGCAAAAAAGAGTCATTTCTTATTTGGCGCCCGCGGCGTAGGAAAGTCCACTCTTATCGCTCAACAATTGCCCGAGGCACGAGTGTATGACCTTCTTGATGACGAGGTTTACGAACGCCTGTTGCGCCGACCCAAGCTACTAGAGGAGGAGCATAACCATCGTCGTGATTTGATAGTCATCGATGAGATACAGAGACTTCCAAAGTTACTCAATGAGGCGCATCGGCTTATTGCAAAACATTCAATGACATTTCTCCTGACCGGGAGTAGCGCTCGCAAGTTACGGCGCGGCGGATCAAACTTACTGGGAGGCAGAGCGTGGGAGACGCGCTTGCATCCTCTCACGCGAGGAGAAATTGCAGAGTTCTCGTTACTACGCTATCTCAATTACGGCGGTCTGCCTGGAGTTTACTTATCCGGCTCTCCAAACGACGAGCTCAAAAATTATGTGCGACTCTACCTCCGCGAAGAGGTTTTTGCCGAAGGACTTACACGCAATCAGGAGTATTTTCTAGCATTTCTTGACATCATGAGCCTCCAAAGCGGCGAGGAACTGAGTTTTCAAGGTATGGCGAACGAGTCAGGGGTCCCTCCCAGAACGATTCAAAACTACGTCCAAATCTTAGAGGACACCTTAATCGGTTTTCAACTCAGACCTTTTCATTCAAAAAAACGCAAGTCAGTTGCTCGATCGAAATTTTACCTCTTCGATCTCGGAGTAACCAATGTTTTGGCGAAACGAGGAGAAATTTATGAGGGCGGGGAGTTATTCGGCAAGGCGTTTGAACATTTTGTCATTCGTGAAGTTATGAGTTATCTCTCGTACCATGGCCAGGATGTTTCGGCCCAATACTGGCGAGTCGCATCAGGCCCCGAGGTCGATCTGATAATCGGTAAAGATTTGGCAGTGGAGATTAAATCCTCTCAGCTTATTTCGGAACGACACCTGAAGGGCCTGAAGGCCTTGCGTGAAGAGGGGGCCGTAAAGAACTATGCGGTAGTTTCACGTGATTTGGAAAAGCGCGTCATAGACGGAGTAACCGTCTACCCATGGCACATGTTTCTTGATGATCTTTGGGGAGGTAAACTCATAGCATAGGACGATCAAACTCTCATGGCTCCTGTCATTTTTTACGTAACTCAGTCGGTGAAACAAGTTGTAATTTATTTAAATTCGTGTGCATCCTCTCAGCATGAATTCTGGTCCTTTTCTCTGCATTAATGGCAGTCCCGCCGGCACAGCGGGGAACTCAGCCCTGCTGGGAGACCGTGTCCGCGCCCTCCTTGGGAAAGACAGCGTCGAGACACTGGTGTTGGCCAACGCACCCTCGGTTGAGGAACAGGTGGCCAGGCTTCGGTGTGCTCGGGGGTTTGTCTTTCTGACGGGTACCTACTGGGATAGCTGGGGCAGTCCCTTGCAAGCATTTTTTGAGGAAATGACGCCCTGGGAACTCAGTGAAATCTGGCTCGGCAAACCGGCGGGAGCAGTCGTCACTATGCATTCAGTCGGCGGCAAGCAGGTACTGTCTCGCTTACAGGGAGTACTCTCTTCTCTTGGATGCCTCATCCCGCCCTGTAGCGGCATGGTATACTCTCAGGTGGGCCAAGAAGCGTTGCACGCCGGTGCCGGTTCGGTGACGAGTGACATTTGGTGCCTTGAGGACTTAGAGATTATTTGCCACAACCTTCAAGAGGCATGTGCTTCCAGCATGGGCCTGCGCGCGCCATCATGGAGGACATGGCCCATTGAGCGCGAGCGAACCGAGACGCGCTGGGTTCGCGCGAATGTTTGAAGATCTTCTAGAAGCTCGGCCGCCATGGATTGTTGGGGTGATTAATGTTACCCCTGATTCTTTTAGCGATGGAGGCTCTTTTCTTGACCCTTCTGCCGCTATTGCGCGCGCCTATGAGCTAAGGCGCGCCGGCGCTCACCTCATTGAGCTTGGCGCCCAATCAAGCGCCCCAGGCGCTCAACCAATTAGTGCCGAGAAGGAATTGCAGCGGCTCATGCCAGTTCTTAAAGAACTTGCCGCCCAGATGCCCCTCTGTGTTGATACCTATCGCGCTTCGGTCGCTCGGGAGTGCCTTCGCATGGGCGCCAAGGTCATTAACGATATTTCGGGCCTGCGATTTGATCCGGACATGGCATATTCTATTGGAGAGTTTCAGGCGGGGGTAATTGTCATGCACTCAAAGGAAGCAGACGCCTCGCCGCATGCGTCTGCTTCAGAGCGGCAGTATGGTGATGTGGTGAGCGATGTGACGTCATTCTTGAAAGAGCGCGTCGACTACGTGCTCCAGGCGGGCATTGACCGCCAAAACATCATACTGGACCCCGGCATGGGCCGATTTTTGAGCGGTGATCCCAACGTATCCTGGGAACTTTTGGGTCGTTTTAATGAACTTTGCAGGCTATTGGATCCTTTTCCGCTAATGGTAGCAACCTCGCGCAAGGGATTTCTGGGAGGCTCTTTGGAGAAGCGGGACTTCATTTCGCAGCTAAGCGCTTTTGTGGCCGTCGCCAAGGGCGCCCGATGTGTGAGAACTCATGATGTGGCGCTCGCTGGGCAATTTTTAAAACTATGGAACGAGTGCCCCGATGGGAGCTCAGGCTAGCAGCTGCCTCTTGAAAGAGTTGCTTCAATCCAAGATTGCTCGCCAGTCTTATCCGGACATAGAACGAATACGGGGACCGGTCCATCAAGCACTACCCCTGTTGATGACTTACGATAGTGGGCTTGAACGTCACTAAGAAGCGCAGAAATACTTTTTGATCCCAGCCCGCCGCGGTTGAAAAAAGTGACTGGCTGCATCAGGCTGCCTTCTCCCCAAGGATATGGCGTGTCTCTTTCTCCTACGATTCCCAGGACGTTAAGCTGAGCCACCCGTCGTGCATGATCAGATAACTCAAGCACGTATACCGATCCACCAAATAGTGGAGCCCTGACTATTCGCGGCTCTGCCGAAACCTCTGAGAACAACGGCAGGTCAGCAAAAACATTGACATGAGGAGCACCAACGAGTCCACAAGATTCACCGGGCCCTTGATTGAACCTCGCCAAATCGACTACTAAACCATCTCGCCTCAGACGAGCTTTGCCCGCTGAAATTCCAGGGATATTTATTTTCCAATCAAGGTCAGGGGAAAAACTGACGGTTTGGGCCGCGGGTGACGCCATACTCATAGCAAGAAACTACCTCACAGATATACTCGAGGGGGCCCTCGGACATTTTCAATGCCCCCTTACTAGCCTCAATGCAGATTCTAACAAAAAGCCGTCCCTAATCAAACTCCAAGGCCCGAAAACTATCGCTGCGCTACCGACTCTCGAACAAATTGCTGAATACCCAGGTAAAGACCATAAGCAAGGTCGCTACGGAACTCCTTTTGCCCGAGACGAAGGCCGTCCAAGGGATGATCGATAAAAAACAACTCGCTGAGAACACAGGGCATATGGGCGCCTACGAGCACAAAAAAAGGCGCCTTTTTTACTCCTTTGTCCTGG
>CAZPBV010000063.1:0-12422 GCA_964584675.1 uncultured Bdellovibrionales bacterium | reverse complement strand
CCAGTCAAATCAATGCATTAAGCGGCATGAGCCATTCTCCCCGAAACACCCCAGACTGCCTCCACCATAGTTTGGAGTCTCCCAAGTTCCAGCCCGAGCTCAGGCAAGCTCGGAATATTATAATCTCGCTCTAAAAGGACCGGGACCGGTTTTATCTTTTGAATCGCCCAGCCAAATAAGTCGTAGACCGGATCAATAATAGGTTGACCGTGGGTATCTATGATGAGAGTTGGCGATTGTTGTTCATGGCCCGCCATATGCACGTACGTAACCCGCGCAAGCGGCAGCGAGTCAATAAAGGCACGGGCATCGTAGCCATGATTAAATGCATTGACATAGACGTTGTTTACGTCAAGCAGCAGATCACAGTCAGCTTCTTCAAGGATTGCGCGAATAAACTGAGACTCGCCCATTTGCGGCGCAATTGCAGCGTAGTATGAAACGTTCTCAATCGCGATACGTCTCTCCAAAAAATCCTGCACCGTTCGTATGCGAGCGGCCACATGTTTTACCGCCTCCTCACAGAAGGGAATCGGCAAAAGATCGTAGAGGTGCGCATTGTCACAGCGGCAAAAACTCAAGTGCTCAGTGTATTGCTCGATGGGAACGTCAATAAAGAACTGCTTGAGCGACGCCAGAAACTCCCAATCAAGCGGCTCGGGACTTCCCAGGGACAGCGAAAGACCGTGACAGGTAAAGGGGTAGCGCTCGCTTAATTCCCGAAGCCTCCTTCCCCAATAGCCTCCTACCTGCATCCAATTCTCGGGAGCAAACTCAAGAAAGGCCGGACGCACATCCGCCGATGTCAGCAATTCCTCGCTTACATCACGACGCAATCCCAATCCCACTCCGCCAACCATGGTGACTCCCTTGTCCGTAAGGACACATCCGAATAAGGACAGATCCTCCTCCGGATGTGCTATGAGTTACTTACCGCATTTTCCTTCACCGCACTTGCCTTCGGCGCCGCCCTTATGCTCTTTCTTCTCGCCGCCGCACTTGCCTTCGCCGCATTTTCCTTCAGCACTCTTTTTGTGGTCCTTATTTTCTCCACACTTTCCTTCGCCGCACTTCCCCTCTCCTACCTTTTTTCCAGAGGATGAGGTATCTGCAGCAAACTGTCCTTCAACAACAGCGTTTTGCTCTGACAATAGGGCAGAACGCACCTGTCCAGCGCTGCCAATCACTGCAAAGCCCTTGGCCTGCGCGGGGGACGCCCCAAAAGCGCCCATAAGCCCCAAACCGACCGTTGTACCGGCCACAAAAAGTCCCTTCCTACTTGCTTTCATAAGAGTCCGCTCCTAATAAATTAAACAACTTGGCTACGGTCTCTTGAACTGCTGACCCTTGATACCTTAAGTCAACATTCCCTTTGAGTGCCCTTGCCCCGGTGACCATATTCACCCGGGCGGCACAAGACCGGCCCCTCCATTGTTCGCTTAGGGCAGGTTCCTGTTACAAGATTTTTTTATAGAGACGAAGTTGCGCTTCCCGACCAACAGTACGATCGAGAAGCTCTTGTTGATTCGGGACGCCGGCATTGCAATAATTCAACTATGACCGAGAAACGCGCCCTGCCCACCTATGGCCAGTACCTAAAGCTCGACGCCTTGCTCGGTTGTCAAGAGCCCGTAACGGCCAACCTCGACTCATCTGGCGGCGCTCATGATGAGCTTCTTTTTATCATCGTTCATCAAACCTACGAGCTTTGGTTTAAACAAATTCTGCACGAGGTATCAAGCGTTGTTTCCATGTTCGACAACAACCATGTAGATGAGGAGAACATCGGGACTGCGGTGTCTCGCTTGTCACGAGTGGTTCAAATAGAAAAACTTATGATTGAGCAGATCAAGGTGCTTGAGACCATGACACCTCTCGACTTTCTCGATTTTAGAAATGAGCTAACCGGGGCATCAGGATTTCAGTCAGTGCAATTTCGCTTGGTCGAAAATCTCCTCGGGCTGCCTCCTCGGCAACGATTGCGATACGGTAACCGCGTATACCACGCGGACTACTCGGAGGACGAGCGCGCCAAAGTGCGATCATCAGAGTCCGGCCCAACCCTCTTTTCGGTGGTCGAACGCTGGTTAGAGAGAACGCCATTCGTGCAATTTGGCAGTTTCAGCTTTGTGCAGTCATACATTCAGGCGTTTCGAAGAATGCTGGATACTGAAAAACAGGCCATCGACGCCGCCTCGCACCTTTCAGCAGAGGAAAAACAATTGCGGATACGCATGTCGAAATCTACAGAGCAATCTGTTCTCGGGATGATGGATGAGTCAGGCTACCAGAACTTGGTTGAACAAAAGGCGGTGCGTCTCAGCTACCGCGCATTTCTCGCGGCACTTTTTATTAATCTGTATCGAGATCAACCTATTCTCGCTATGCCTTACCGCCTCCTTTCGACCCTCTTGGAAATGGACGAATACTTAACCTTATGGCGCTATCGGCACTCCTTGATGGTGCTGCGGATGATTGGGTCAAAGATGGGCACGGGCGGTTCCACCGGCCATGATTACCTAAAGGCAACAGTGGACAAGCACCGCATCTTTGTCGATCTATTTAGTCTGTCCACCTTACTCATTCCTCGCTCTGAGTTACCACCGCTGCCTTCTGAACTTCAAAGCAATTTGAAATTTCACTACACCGTAACGGAGGACCGCGCGCAGTGAAACCGCGCGCAATGAGAATTGCCTGTATCGGCGGAGGGCCGGCCGGGCTCTACGTGTCGCTGCTTCTGAAGCGCCTCAACCCGGCATGGACAGTGACGGTATACGATAGAAACCCTCTCGGCAGCACCTTCGGTTGGGGCGTGGTTTTTTCCGATGCGACACTTGAAAACTTCATCAACGTTGACCCCGAAACCGGCGCTCTCATCAGGAATAGCCTCAATCACTGGGATGATATTGAAGTTCACTATCGGGGAAGGGCAATTCGCTCTTCCGGCCACGGATTTTGCGGGATTAGCCGTCAGCGTCTTCTTCTATTGCTTGAAGACCGGGCTGCCGCGCTTGGGGTTAACATCAATCATGAGATGGAGGTAAGCGATGAGAAGCTGACCGACTGCGATATCATTATTGCCTCCGACGGCATCGGGAGCCGCATCCGAGAGAAGTATGCCGAGACCTTCAAGCCTGAGATTGATACACGCCTGTGCCGCTACACCTGGCTTGGCACCCATCGCTTGTTTGAGGCGTTTACCTTCATCTTTAAGGAAACCGAAGCCGGGTGGTTTCAGGCGCACTGTTATAAGTTTGATCAAGAAACCAGCACCTTTATTGTTGAAGCTCCCGAGTCGGTTTGGCAAAAGGCCGGATTGGACTCCGCTTCCAGCAGCGAAAGCATTTCCTTCTGTGAAAACCTTTTTGCAGATCACCTTGACGGTCACCCCCTAATCTCTAATGCCAGCCACCTTATTGGGTCTGCTGCATGGATCAAGTTTCAACGCGTGCACTGTGGATCATGGAGCACTCTTTCTGAGGACGGCATTCCGCTGGTACTCCTTGGAGACGCGGCCGCAACCGCGCACTTTTCCATCGGTTCCGGCACCAAGCTTGCCATGGAAAGCGCAATTTCGCTTGCCAATCAATTGACCGCGGCCGGCTCCGGGGACTGTCCTATCAACGATGCCCTCACGCGATACGAGCAAGAACGGCGAATAGAGGTATATAAACTGCAGAGCGCAGCTCGCAATAGTACAGAGTGGTTTGAGAATGTGGCCCTTCGAGGACATCTTGAGCCTGAGCAGTTTGCTTATAGTCTTCTCACCCGCAGTCAGCGAGTTAGTCATGAAAACCTTCGTCTTAGGGATTCTGGCTATATCGCATCCTTTGAACGCTGGTATGCTGAACAGCATACCAAGAAGCCGGCCGCGGCAGCGCCCATGTTCATTCCCTTTCGGCTTCGCAATCTTGAACTTGCCAATCGAGTTGCCGTATCTCCCATGGCAATGTACAGCGCCACCGACGGCGCACCGAACGACTTTCATCTCGTGCATTTTGGCGCTCTTGCGCTAGGCGGCGCCGGGCTCATCTTTACCGAAATGACCAACGTATCCGCAGACGCCCGAATAACTCCCGGTTGCGCCGGCATGTATAACGACGACCATACGAAAGCGTGGAGACGTATTGTCGAATTTGTTCATGCTCATAGCCCGGCTCGAATGTGCTTGCAGCTCGGACATGCCGGACCGAAAGGATCGACACAGCTCGGCTGGCACGAAATGGACGAGCCGCTCTCAGATAGCAACTGGGAAATATTCGCTCCGTCCCCGATAGCCTATGGCCCGCGCAATCAAGTTCCACGCGAAATGACGGGGGCGGACATGGAACGGGTGAAGCAACAATTTATTGAGGCCGCTCGCCGCGGTATCGTTGCTGGTTTCGATATGATCGAGTTGCACTGCGCGCACGGTTACCTGTTATCGAGCTTCATATCACCGCTGACAAATCGCCGTAGCGATGAATACGGCGGGACCTTACTCAATCGCATGCGCTTTCCGCTCGAGGTCCTGCAAGGCATGAGAGCGGTGTGGCCGCCGGAGAAGCCCATTTCAGTGCGTATCTCTGCAACCGATTGGGTCCCTGGGGGCATTACACCGGAGGACGCAGTGGAAATTGCACGTCACTTTTATCAACACGGTGCTGACATCATTGATGTTTCAGCCGGCCAAGTGTCGAGAGATCAAAGGCCGGTCTATGGGCGCATGTTTCAGACCCCCTTTTCAGATTTGATTCGCTCCCGCTTGCGCGCGCCTACCATGGCAGTTGGCAACATTTACGAGCCGGACCATGTGAACAGTATTCTCGGGGCAGGTCGCGCCGATCTTTGTTTACTTGCGCGCCCCCACCTGGCTGATCCGCATTGGACACTTCGAGCAGCAGCCCAACTGGGATATAGCGAGCAGTGGTGGCCACCGCAATATCTTTCAGCTAAGAGCCAATTTTCCCGGCGCTAACCAAATCCGTCGTGGCAAAGTTGGCGGGAAAGGCTTATCTGCTTAAAAATTATTTGCTACTACCTCGAGCGCTTCTGCCAAAGTTCTATCGATAGCTTCATGGTTCAGGTGCCCATGCTGCATATACTGTGACTGCTCCATGCGCTTGTCGACCTGGACTTTGTTTTTGGCAACGCTAAAGGCCAGGCTGGTCGCTTCGACCTTTTTTACCTTAAAAACAAACTCCAGCCCCAGGGCTTGACCGTCGAAACACGTGCGAAGGGTCAGCTCATCAACCAGGTTAAACTTTCGGGCCGATGACGGCTTCAATTTAGTTTCAACCCAGCCTTTGCTTGATTTTTGACCACGCGGAACAAACTGAAAAACACTTTCAAGCGTATGAACGAAAACTCCTATGACAGGATGGGGTTCTACGGTTATCGGCGCTACTGCCGTCTGACGAGACTGTGCACCGTAGCGTAATAGAGGTGTTTTGGACTTATCGGAAATTGGAAAATTACTGTCAAGGGAAAAGGAAAATTCCTGCTGCTCTATGCCGCCTGCCGGGACTACCCATACCGGGGGAAGCGTCACCGACTGAAACACTTCAAATGCTCCGTCACGCCCCTTTTTAGGATCACCGTAGGCAAGTTCAACAAGTGGATTTTCAATGGACTGAGCTTGACCGCCATGGTTCTTTACCAAAAATCTACCCAAAAAATCCTGGCCTTGAATCACGGAATCCTTGGCGGACTCCACCCGATATTCAAGTTGATCGTGAATAAAGACTCCCTTCATAACATTCTATGGGGAGTCATACCCGAAGCCCGGAGGAGATGTCAAAATCGATACGACAGCGCGGCCCGCATGCGATAGTCAGGAGTAATTTGCACATCGCTGGTGTTAACATCAAGCGGAAAGTCAACTCCCAGATCGGCAGTGAAACCACTGTCTAGGGAAACCGCCACCTCAGGCCCCCAAAACACGCTCCTCATCCCCGTATCGTCAAATGTCTCGCTGCCGATACTATCCTTGCGCTTATACTCACCGGAGAGAGCAACTTTGAGTGCCACGCTCGAGTCATGTTCCAGATAAACATATCCGCCAAGCCCGCCACTCCACAAAAAATCGTCTCCGTATTCATAGTCGTATTGGCCGCGTGTTCGAAGCATATACTGCACTTGCGCCTCCGCCAGAAGACGGCTGTAGGTGACATGAGAGGCCAGTCCAAAGGGGATATCAACGGAACCCGATCCAAGCGCGAGGTCGTGGCCGTGAATTGCGCTCACCATTCCATCTTCGTCATGTCCGCCGCCGTGTCGGGCGACGAACGCGTCCACATGGCCAAAGTGATCCTCATGGCTATGATCGTCATCCTCGCCAGGCACTATCTCATCTCCTGAATGATGATCCATGGATAACTCCTCCCGCAGCCTATCACCATCACCTGTAGGAAGTTTAAGCCCTGAAAAAACCTGCACGCTGGCAGTGCTTTGGCCATTTCGAAACTGAAGCGGGGACCACAGGAGAAGCACCGACATATCCCCGATGCCACTCTCGTTGCCTCGTTCCATAACGTCGCCTTCCGGGCGATAGTAGCGCCGATCGATCACCGGGAGGTTTGCTTGCACGCTAAAATCATTACTCAGGTCATACGAGCCGAAAACTTGGGTTACAAAACTTTTCAAGTTCTGATTGTGATCGTCAACGACTTTCTTTCCGTTATCGCGGACCGTTCCGAAATACGTAAATTGCTCCGCCACGCCAATATGAAACTGTCCATTGGCCGGGTCGCGACTATCAACCGAGGCATATATAGCGCACAGGTCGCACGCGTATGCTGAAACTATGCCGAAAGATCCCGCCGCAAGACTGAATGCTAAGGCCCCAAAGAAAAGTAGGTGATTTCTTATTTGCATGCCGGGAAATTAGCGAAAGACCAATAATTTTTCCATGCGACAAATTGTCGCATACCGCGAACTTTTCTTGGCCTTTGAGTAGCCGTACGAACCAGGCAAACTCGTCGGCAGCGAATATACACCAGTCAACGTCTAACCCGGACTTCTCACCAGCCGAAGTCCAGGCTAGGTGTTACTGCTCAAGAAATGCCCATCCGTGGGCACTTCTTGAGTCGCTCCAAGCTCGGCCGCCACGCTACAGGGTGTCGGCCTCGCGTCGCTCCAAACAGCTCGCAAAGCTCGCTGTTTGCGCGGCCATCCTTGGCCGCACGCCCGAACCTCTCACTCGGTGGTGAGAATTCCGGGCTAAACAAATTCATCTTGCCATAATCGTCGCAAAAACTCTTGGACGCCAATTATCTCTATGCCATCCTCTGTCTTGCGCGGCCACTTTTCATTGCAAACAACAATCTTATATTTCAAGCGAAGCTCTTCACTGAGAGCCCTCAGCCCTTTCAAGTCGGCATTCGAGACACGTTCTTTTGCCTTTACTTCAATAGCTGTCTTATCTCCAACCAAAAAATCAACCTCCTGCTTGGCCAGCGAACGCCAGAACGAAAGTTCCGAGCGCACTCGTCGATAATCCGCATAGGCCCGCAGTTCCAAGAAGATCAAATGCTCGAGAACCCGTCCGTATGCCTCGCCCCTCGGGGCAATTTGCTCTCTTCCAAGAAGCGTATTTAAAACCCCGATGTCAAAAAAATAAAACTTTGAGGTTGCAACGGCCTTTCTCTTCTTCGTCTTCTGGAATGGCTTGAGAATGTGGCCGACAAGGGTATCTTCTAAAATCTGATAGTAATTTTGCACGGTTCGGGGGGAAATCGCGGCATCATTGCCAAGCGAAGTAAAATTCAAAAGCTCGCCGTTCGTAGTCGCCGCCAGCTCCAAGAAGCGCGAGAAATCCTCAATACTGCGCGACAATCCCTCCGCTTGCACTTCCTCCCTCAGATACGTGCCCACATAGCTTGAAAGATCTTCAAAGGGAATTTCAGAATCAATGACAGATGGCAGGCTGCCCCGCACTAAACGATCTTCAATTCTCTCAAAGTCGAGCTCCGGCGCAACAAGCGGGTGAAAGCGCGCAATCAGGGCACGTCCGGCGAGAAGATTGGCCGCACCTCTCTTTAGTTTACGGGCGCTGCTACCCGTCATAATAAAGCGCAGCTTCTTGTTTCGCTCAATAAGAAGGTGAACCTCGTTGAGCAGCCCCGGCAATCGTTGAATTTCGTCGATCACCACAATCTCGTCCTGTTCCCGTAGTGTCGTTCTAATTATTTCGGGTCGCGCACTGAGCTCACGAAAAGTGTCGCTCTCGAGTAAATCGAAGAATTTAGCGTGTGGAAAATGCTCTCGCAGAAATGTAGTTTTCCCGGTCTGGCGGGGTCCAAACAAAAACAAAGAGCGATGCTTGATGAGAGAGCTTAATTGAAGCTGCCTGGGGTAGCTCACCATTGTTCAAAGGATAGTCCGATATACAAAATTTCGCAAATATATTTCGGAATATCATATAATTTAGAAATGAATGTATGTAATTTAATTGATCGCGCCGGTACTTTCAAAAATCTAAGATAAGATCAATAGGTTACCACATGGGCGCGCTTTATACTGGCCGCCAGTGAATGTGCTTGGTTCGTGTGCGGCCCCTAAAAGGCCAAGAAGAGTTCATGACAAGGGCCTCGTCGGCCCTTGCAGCTGGGGCGGCGAGTATTGGTTGTCCCTTAGCCCGGACTTCTCACCAGCCGAAGTCCGGGCTATGTGTTATTGCTCAAGAAATGCCCATCCGTGGGCACTTCTTGAGTCGCTCCAAGCTCGGCCGCCACGCTACAGGGTGTCGGCCTCGCGTCGCTCCAAACAGCTCGCAAAGTTCGCTGTTTGCGCGGCCATCCTTGGCCTCTCACTCGGTGGTGAGAAGTCCGGGTTAGGGGGTATACTTGCAGCCAATCAAATACCAGTATTTTGATTGGCTGCAAGTATAAACGCAGACCCCCAGACCAGCTATGTCTTTATTGGGAAGGATGCTTTGAAAGCTTTCTCTGTAGCGAGCGCCGATGTATTCGTAATGCTTTTGCAGCCCTGGAAATGTTACCGCCGCAATCACGCAGGACGCGCTGCAAATGCTCCCACTCCACTCGCTCAAGCGAAGGCACCGTCACCCGCGCGTCCCTGACTGCGGGGGGCCCTTGAAATTCAAAGGCCTTGAGAATGGCATCAGCATCAAGAGGCTTTGTCACATAGTTAAAGGCGCCAAGCCGTATCGCCTCAAGCGCAGTTGCAATACTGCCGTACCCGGTCAGGACCACCAGGCGGGCCTCAGGAAGCATAGCCCGAACTTGCGGAATAAGATCGAGCCCGGACTTGCCGGGCATATTCAGGTCGACCACTATACGGTCGGGCATAATTTCGCGCGCCCGAAGAAGAGCGCTATCAACGTCCCCCGCCCCTGCGGCATGGAGCCCGCGGTCTACAAAAGCCTGCACCAGACGACCAAGAAATACCTCGTCGTCATCCACTACCAAAATTCGTTGTAACGATGGCGCGCTCATGCCCCGGACACAACCTCCAGCGGAACGATAATCGAAGCTTCAGTTCCGCTTCCGACCCTCGATGCAAAGCCAAAGCGACCGCCGACACGAGAGACAAAGAGTTTTACCAAGAACAAACCCAGGCCAAGGCCACGCCCCGGAGGTTTGGTGGTAAAAAAAGGCTCCCCCAATCTATCGAGATGAGACTCTGGAACGCCGCTCCCGTCATCCCGCACGGAAAAAAGTATCTCGCCATTTTGAACCTCTGCCGCAAGTTCAACCATACCGTGGTCTCCACTTGCATCCAGGGCGTTTATGACAAGCACATGGAGGGAAGTCACCAAAGCAAGAAGGGGGGTGATGATAACGCTGTCTTCGTAACGACAATCCAATCGAGATGCCCGCTCAGCTCCCAGCTTGTCTTTTAAACACGCAATCACATCGCGAAGACTAGTCTGCACGGGGGCTTCACCGTTCAGCTGACCGGCCTGCCCCGACATGCGCTGAATAATCTCACGACATCTTTCTATCTGACTCTTAAGCAACACGATGTCGGCGAGCGCCGATTCCTTGTGAAAGGCGCCCTCGGCAGCGCGTCCAAGCTCGTGGACAACAACGGCCATCGTGCTCAAGGGCGTGTTAAGCTCATGAGCAGCCCCTGCGGCCAACGTTGTCAACGAAGCCAGGCGCAGTTCATTCTGTGCGCGCTGTCTGAGGTTTTCCACCTCGCGCTCTCGCTTGAGTAACGCAGCGGTCAGTCGCGAAAGGAACAAGGCCAGCAGAGAAGAGACCAGGACAAAGGAAACCAACATTCCTTGCAGATGCAAAGAAAAGGTTTCCTCTCCGTGCATATGGGTGGAAAGCCCCGGAACGGGAACCCCAAAGAAGAAGAGAAATGAAAAACTCGCAATTGAATATATAACGGCAACCCAGGTCCACTTCGGCGACAACAGGTAAGCTGCAACAACAATGTGCAACAGGTAGACGGTACTAAAGGGATTCGCGTGCCCACCGTAAAAATACAGCATCGCGGTTAAAATAGTGCAGTCACCCAAAAGAATGAGGGGTACTACTCGATAGTAATTTCTAACCACCTTCTGCATAGCAGCGCGAAGGATGAGATTTGAGAGCACTAAGGCGCTGCTCAGCACAGCGAAAGGCGCAATGGAAAGTGAAAGGCGAAAAAAACTCAGTGCAACAATAAAGACCAGTGCTTGGCCAACAATCGCGCTCCAACGAATCCCCATCAACCATTCGGTCTTAATTTGCTCTTGAGACGAGGGCTGGCTCGCTGTTGGCCCTGTCACCATAACCCAAGGATCACGGCCCTTTATCGAATCCCGAAAGCGCCCCAATGCAGCCTGCAATAGTTTCACTTACCACCCACCACTTCTTGATGAATATTTCGAGGGTCAAAATTAGAATTTAGCTCCGCATATCTCAAGATAGCACCCAAAGGTCAACCCCTTTATCGGGGCGCCCTCCTCTATCTCCATCATAAACTTCCAATCACTCAAACACCTTAGAGTATCACCCATCACGAAGGCCCCTTAGCCATAAGACATTCAAATTATTTTTCCTAGGGGATTGGGTCAAACAAAGGCCCGCGATATTACGAATCCAAGCAGCGCGCCGACTACTATAACCCCAAGAATTCCATAAATAAGCACCATGTCCAAGTTTTGCTTGCGGGAACGGCGCATAATTTCGCTCATCGTAAGCACATCAACGCCATCTTCGCCTGTCGCTTGAAAGTTTCGTGAGCGCGCATGCCCAGCGCTGCGAGGCGGCAACGAAGGCATGGGCGGGGCAGTAGTATCCTCCTCCACCAAGGAGTCTTCAGCTGCGCCACCAATGAAGGAGCGTTTCTGCCTCTCGCGAATCTTCTTTGGCACTGGGGCCGCATTTGAAGAACTCTGCCCCTGCTCTTCCTCAATGAACGAACTCTCTACTAGTTCTGCCTCAGACATAAGTTAAGCACCCCAAATCACCTATTCTCCCCCAAGACACATGAAGCACCTATGGGCGATATTAACCAGACACTCCTCAACACCATACGCCAATGCAAAACCCGATCCAGGCCCCCTGTCCTCATCGCGATCAATCGGTAACCACTTGGTGCTCCGAATAACGTAGTTCCTAGCAAGACTGGAAAATCAGCCGATGCTGTGATAAGAGGCTGTAATTACTACGGGATGTTCCGATGCTAATTTTCACGAATTGCCATTAAGGACGTGCACATGAAAACACTCCCTCTTGTTGTCTTGCTCATGGTTACTCTCTTTCTCATCTCAGGCTGTGGTGGTGGTGGCGCAAAAAATTACAATATTTCGTACAGCACCACCATCGGTGAGGAACTTTCAGACCTGCAACATGCCTACCAGAGCGGAGCAATTGACCATGAAGAGTACGAGGAGCAACGTAAGAAAATTTTGGAACGTGGGTCTTGAGTCGTGATAAGTAACGAGCCCCTCCTCCCCCGCCACGTTCTTATTAGCGGCGCCAGCCGGGGAATTGGCTTTGCCTGCGCCCGCGCCCTCAGTCAAGTGTGCGCGACGGTAAGCATGATCTCACGAGACCGCGCTTCCTTGGAGGACGCAGCCGATGACATTGCCCACGCGGGAAAAGCTGCTGTCTTGTGCGAGTCTTGCGATGTTGCCGATGTGAGCCAGGTAACTAGGGTAGTTGAAAAACTCCGTGAAAAGGGCGGTCCCATCACCATTCTTGTTAACAACGCAGGCTCGGCTGAGAGCGCCCCCTTCCTAAACTCTTCCACAGCTCTGTGGAGTAGAGCGTTGGATGTACATCTGCGCGCGGCAGTAACCCTCATGCAGCTTTCACTTCCGGCAATGCTGGAAGCTCGCTTTGGAAGAATAGTTAATGTTGCCAGTACCGCCGCTCTTAAGGGGTACCCCTACGTGAGCGCCTACTGCGCAGCCAAACATGCCTTAGTGGGCCTGACACGGTCAGTTGCCCATGAGTTTGCGACTACGGGTATAACGATTA
>CAZPBV010000062.1:6668-12582 GCA_964584675.1 uncultured Bdellovibrionales bacterium | reverse complement strand
AGTGTTCTTCCTTTCACTCGGGGTACGTGCCGGAAAATACCTAACACTATACACCCTGTTATGGGCTCTCCTATCGCCCCAAGGATGGGCCGCGTCCGATCTGCCGTTTCTTTTGGTTATGCTGGGCATATGCAGTGCCGAACTCCTTGCCAGCCTCCCTGTTGCAGGAATTGCAGGCATCGGAGCCTATCAAGTGGGCTGGACCCTCGCCTTCTCTACCATTGGATTTGAACCGGCGCTCGCAAAGCTGACAGCCATTTCGCACCACCTCCTCACACAGCTGTGGGGATATGGGTTGGGCATTCTCTCCTTGGCTATTCTGGCAGTTCTTGGCCGACCAACCGATCGAGCCTCGCAATAAAGTTCACGCGACGGCACAAGCTGTTCGATGTTGCCTTCTAGTGCCGATAGCTCCTAAACAATGCAGATTACTTGGCTTCATTACAAATGATAGCAACATGTAAACCTCATGAGTCTTGCCCTGACGTCGGCTAAGGCGAAGTCCGGAAAGAGGATCAGGCTCGTCGAAGAACGTCTATGGATTCACCGTATAGCACCTCTCCATCTTTGAGAGTCGTAAAATGTATATTGTTCGGAACATAAGCGAGAGTCCCACCATGAGCTAGATCAACTAGGAGTGTGACTCCGAAATGCCAGGACGGCATTTCGGAGTCAGACACCTAGCTTCGACCCATGGTTTCCCACGCGAAACGAACTCAGGTAATATTTCATACGGAACGATCCCTACTTTTTGCAGACCAGATAATGGTGAAGAATCACGCGGTGTACACGCTCGCGTGGATTCTTTTGTTATCCGGCCTTCAATGGCACCATTCAGCATGCCTGTAGTCTTCTACTTCAGGGGGGTGCAAATTCTTCTTCTTTTCGAACGAAGGCGATCCGCGTGAGCCGGTACACATTCATGTTCGAAAGGACACTAAGCTGGCCAAGTATTGGCTGGTCCCAAAGATTCAACTTGCTGAATCTTATGGATTTTCTGCTAAGGAGCTTAACCAAATCGCTAAAATCATTGATAATAGAATGAAGGAAATCGAGGAAGCCTGGTATGAATTCTTCAAATCTTGAGGCACTAGCCAAGTCAGTTTCTTTTGACTCAGATAATATGTGGGTCGAGCTTGTTGACGGCCGCCAACTCGGTGTCCCTCTCGCCTATTTTCCACGGCTGGTCAAAGCGACAGCGGCTCAAAGGAAGAAATTCTCAATTAGTGGTGGCGGCATCGGGGTACACTGGGACCAAATCGACGAAGATATTTCTGTGCCCGCGTTACTTATGGGAAAGGTTGACCGATCCACCACACTTGCCAAGAAGAAACGTGCGGCCTAAAAGGCTTGGGGCCAGATAATGGCGAGGAGGCACGGAGAAAGATCACTCCAACTCTACGAATCCTCTCTTAAGCTCGCGGCCCTTCCTCCGCTTGCTCCAATTGTTCTCCTGCCCATGGATTAGGGGAAACTCTCAGCCAGAATTCCCGATTAATTATTGGGAGAGTTTGCTCTCTCAACACCTAATTGTTTATGGAAAAAGTAACTTTCGAATTGGAGGAAGCTCAGCAGAAAATACATTATATTCGAGGTCAGCGAGTAATCCTCGATCTTGAATTGGCCTCAATCCACGGGGTTTCAACCAAGAGATTGAACGAGCAGGTTCGACGAAACTCAGAAAGATTCCCCGAAGACTTCATGTTGCAGTTGTCAGATCAAGTCGTAGCTACTACACCTTAGCTCGTTTTAAGAGCGCAATGAACTTTCCGCGAAATACAGCGGATATGATTCTGTCCGGGAGAAAGTAGTGAGGCTTAAACCTCACCACAGTTTTCCCATCGAGCGAGAGCCCGCAGCTTTACGGTACCCACAGCTATCACATTGGTAGACGTGCCCGCCAAGCGCTGCAGTGCCGCAGTGCATAATGGCATAGGATATGCGGAAATGAAGTGGCGATACCTCGTGCCCCTGGCAGTACTCTCCCCAGTGCGCACGAAAAATATCCGCCACTTCCAGTGGCTGTGTGCTCACGCTAATAGGTCTTGGGTCTGCCGGAACACTTTTGGAATTACATGCGTATCAATAAGGGTACTTTTGAGTGCCCGGTGCCCCAAAAGCTCTTGGATAAGCCGCAAGTCTTTCCCAGCTTCCAGTTGGTGACTGGCAAAAGGGTGCCTCAGCGTATGCACAGGAGCTTTCTTGGTAATACCAGCTCTTTTGACAGCTGTAGCAAACGCTTTCTGAATCACCGTTTCGCAGATTGCTTTGCCTGGCTTCTTCCCCGGAAATAGTAAGTCTTTCGGGTGAAATCGTTTCCAGTACTTTCGCAAAATCAACAAGAGTGATGACGAGAGCGCTGCATTGCGCGCTACACCACCTTTCCCATTTCTAATTGAGAGTAGGTATTCTTTCGATTTGATGTCTGAGACCCTCAGCATCAGCGCCTCCATGAGCCTGAGCCCCGCACCGTATTGGGCTTTTCGTCCATAATTCCTCCTGAGAATAAAAGTTAAGTGTTCCAACTCAACTCTTACTCCCTAGGAGGCTCTTTTTTCGCCAAGATTCTTTTTGCAATTTCAGTTACCCTAGGCTCGGGCGGTCGGGACGGTTAAAACACCACCACCTCACCACCAAAAAAAATGACCGGCTTCCACCAGTCATTCATCACAACAAATTTTAGCCCACAATCCTCCGCGCACGCGGATTAGTCCAACGGCGAAAATCAAAAGTTTCGCGCCATCCAGAAACTCGCCTATTAAAGTCGCTTAAAGGCGCGAAATCTTTTGCATTCGTTTGTTATCGCCGAGCCTACCATGACCATGAATCCTAAGATACACTTCTCCCATGCCATCTGTTACAATAATAAAAGGCTACAGATTCTTTTTCTTTAGTCTTGATCGTAGCGAGCCTCCTCACATCCATATTGAGAAGGCAGATTCGCTCGCGAAGTTTTGGTTAAAGCCAACGAAGTTGGCAAGGTCACGAGGCTTTAGGCAAAATGAACTAACCGAGCTGAGGAAGCTTGTAGAAAAACATGAACGATTATTTATGAAGGCTTGGAATGACTTCTTCAAAGGTTAAAGTGAAACCAGAGGCGCTTGCCGTCGAAGTAAGTTTCACAAAAGATGCTTTGCGCGTGCTCTTGGCCGATGGCAGAGAGATTTCTGTGCCTCTGGAATGGTCGCCTCGCTTAAGAAAGGCAACTGCCAAGCAGCGAAACAATTGGCGCTTACTTGGAGGTGGCGTTGGAATCCATTGGGAAGATGTCGATGAAGATCTGTCGGTGGAAAACTTGCTCGCAATTACCTAAAATTACTTCTCGGCGATAACGGCTACCCTGAGCCGTTTCGGCCCACTCTACCACTTGAATCGCCGCCACCGCTAGCGGGCCGAAATCGGCTCGAGGGGGTTGTTATCTGCCGATGCCTCCTGCCGACACGGTGGCAGCGAACCGTGAACCGAGGGCGGTAAGTCGCGCCCCCGCGTTTCCATCATTTTCGGTTCTAATCGTTGGAATTGTTAGCTCAAGTAAATTCCATGAATTCAGCTCTCGAACTAGGCCAAGCAACAGCGAACTGTCCGAAACGCCCGAGATTTGGCGTAGATGGTCAATGGTAAACTGTTCGTAGCCACTCGGCTGGGGGTATTCACGTTTTGAACTTCGATAAACGGTGGCAAAAACAGACAGTGCGCCGGAAGACAGCGCATCGAGTGCCCGTACAAAATGATCGAGTTCCGTATAACTTAATTTTTCTGAATCCCCATCCTTGAGAAGAAGATTTGATAAGAGACGTGCGGCCGCCTCGAGTTTGTCCTTTCGGTGCGTTCTCACGACAATCAAGTAGGTTGACTTAAATAGCTCTGCAGCCTCATCCTTATGGATGAACTCAGAATTGATTCGACCTTCCAATTCCCCGAGGCGTGCTTCCAACGCTGCCAAAAATTCATCCTGGGCTCTTTCAGTAGCTGACGGAATATACTCCAAGAGCGACGCCACGGCCCCTCCCGCAATAGGAATCAAATTGAGCCCGGCCTTGACTGCTGGGAGTATGAGTTCGCTAGTCTTCTTCGCGGTCATTTACTTAGGCAGATAACGGCTTGCGCGAGCGGCTGGCCGCCCACTCAGCACATACAAAGTACCACCATCGCTTTTGGGCGGCCAGTCCGGCTCCGCGCAGTTGTTATCTCGACCTCTACGTCCCAGACTTTAGCGCACGTTCAGTATCTCGGACAAACTCGCCTAAACTCTCAAGGTGCACTTCTCTGAGGTTGGATGTCTCATTGGCATCGTAATCTGCGAATCTAGCCAACGCCTCATTTCGTGGCTCATCAGCATCCCGAACCTGTTCGTCAATTCGCGAGAAAAATGTATTAGAGACTCCACCTGGAGCACGATCCAGTTCTTCTAGGGCAGTGTTTGCCGAACGACATGCGTCATGCATGAGGTGCGAAGTCCGATCGACTTGCTCGGCAGCAGCTCTGATTGCAAGCATCATTTCCGGTTCCAATTGCAAAGCAAGCCCTTTATCGTCCGCCTTGAGGGCTGCCAAGAATGACTTTGCGAGGTTGAGCGCTTCACCAAGAAGCGGGCCAGCCTGTCTTTTGTTACCCTTAAGGGAAGGATCTCCCACAACGTCAGCAACTCTAAATGAATCAGTAGTGGATACCTGATTTATTGGTCTGTTTAATCCTTCCGGCATTGGTGATGCGCCCATAAACTATTCCTTTCCTTTTTCAAGTTCTATCATTTGGTTATGGGCCCTTAAGGGTACGATGTGACGTCGAGATAACATAGTACTCAAGCGTTCCCGTGAGCATACCCTACCACCTCTCGTGATCTACCTCTACGAGTCTCGTGAGTAATCAGGTCAATTTTTGGCCCACCACCATCAAACTACAGTAATATTAGCTTGTTAGATTAGTTTTAAGGCTTATCGCTAAGGTCCAAGAGTTTACTCACATGACCCGTCCAATCTCGTGAGTACACCGGGCTACTCTCGAGACTGGAAGCAACTCTTCCCTCGGGGTCGCGATTACTGAAGAATAAATGACTCAAGTACCTCCATTAAAGTAATTTATCTCCCCACTCCTCCCGAAAGGAAGTTGCATAGCCTCTTACACACCTGAACGTATGTACCGAAAGACCTGCATCCACTGGACTAAAGCGTGTCCGTCCCATCCCTCACGGGTAGCGCGGTAATTTATTGGGCTCCGGCAGTTCTTTATCCTCAAATCAGAAAATGAAACAGTGGATTACAATAAAGCTTGGTAAAATGACTGTAACCAAAAATAAGTGTAAACACACAAACAATATTACAAATTGAGGTGATGGCTATTGTCGCGATAATTCCGAAGCGCATTAAAAATGTCCCACAGCCTCCCGCAGGGAGAGCGCTATACTGGCAACAGAAACCACTATCGGTCTGATTTTTGACCTGCCGAGCCGGGCATTTTGTTCGGCGCCAGCATATTTCTCCATAAAGTGGATGCCTGTTAGACTTTATGTCAACCGAGGCGATTATCAGTTCATCATAACTCACTGACGAGAGGCCCTTCTACATGATGGGCATTTTCATTCCGATATGAGTTCTCGTTCAATAAGGAACTTTATGACCATAAGAAACATAGTCTCCATATGCCTCTTCGTCTTGATCCCTCTCTCGGCGGGTGCACAATCGAGCTCTAACCCCATCGACCTCGTTGGTTCTATCAACATCGAAGAACAGCGGTCGCAGCAAGTAGACCCCTATCCCATCTCTCAGAAGGCGACACTGGCCTTCTTTGATGCTTACAACTCTAAGCTTGAGCAATTGCGAACGAGCGGAAGTGGGTCAATGCCTACTCTGAGCGACGAGATAGAACACTACCTGAGCGGATTGTATCTCCATTGCTCGGTCGTATATGGAGTGTG
>CAZPBV010000062.1:2517-6658 GCA_964584675.1 uncultured Bdellovibrionales bacterium | reverse complement strand
ATATCCTCGACGCGATATTGGAAATCGATCTTATCAATTCCAAGAATTCAGGAAATGTCGCTTGTGCAAACATGAAGAGATTTTGGAACGCCTGGGTAAGAAATGGGCTGGAGGAGCGCCATAAATACCTGGTGAGAACCTCGTTCATTCAAGCCACCAGCGAATTCAAAACCAAGGAAAGACCAAAATACTTGAAATGCGAGCAGACTATCACCGACTCACTGCAAGGAGCAGGGAACTCCTCTGACTTTTTTAAACAGCGCTACGCAGAAAACACCGCGGCTCTGCAATGGGCGCCGAAGATTTCTGCGCTGATTCACCAGGTGATGGAAAAGGATCAAATTTCAAATTTATTTATCAAGTATGGAGCTACACAAGCCGAGACGGCCTCCAACTCAGGACAACGCCAAGGCAGGGCTGGCACACAAAAGAAACAACGGAGGTAGCCGCTGAAACGGTCCTATGGCAAGCAAGACTCTCATATTTGAAGTTGCCTGGGAGGTCTGCAACCAAATAGGAGGAATCTATACCGTCATCAAGACCAAGGCGCCGGCCATGCTGAGGCGCTGGAATAGCGGCTATTACCTTATTGGCCCCTATCACCAGGAACACGCTGATATCGAATTTGAAGAAACTCAGCCTGACCCACTCATTGAGCAGGTGCTAGCAGCACTTGCCGAGGAGGGCATAGAGTGTCACCACGGACGCTGGTTGATTGAGGGGCGCCCACAGGTCATTCTCATTGATTATCGTCCGCGCTTGGCTCGGTCGGCTGATGACAAGTATTTTCTATGGAAGGATCACGGGGTTGGAACGCCGAGTGACGATTCACAGCTCAACGATTGTGTCGCTTTTGGCTTTTGCGTCTCTCAATTCTTTACCGCCCTGACTCAGCTCGAACTCATGAAGCCGGTCGTTGCCCACTTCCATGAATGGATGGCGGCAGTTGCTATTCCACGCATTCGACAAGCCCGCTTACCGATGGCAACTATATTTACAACGCATGCCACCTTACTGGGCCGCTACGTTGCCAGCGACGACCCGAACTTTTATCACCACTTGCAATCAATTGAGCCTTTTGGCGCCGCTCGTCACTATAATATTGAAAGCAGATTCTTACTGGAACGACTGGCCGCTCAAAGCAGTGATTATTTTACCACCATTAGCGATGTGACCGCGCGGGAAGCGGAACAATTCTTAGGAAGACGGCCCAGCTTCATATTGCCAAACGGACTTAACGTCGAACGTTTCACGGCTCTCCATGAATTTCAAAACTTGCATCTTCAATATAAGGAGCGCATTCACGAATTCGTGATGGGGCATTTTTTCCCAAGCTACACTTTTGATGTTGACCGCACCGTCTACTTTCTCTTGAGCGGCCGCTACGAGTATCGCAATAAGGGAATGGACATCTTTATCGAGGCGCTCCACCGGCTCAATCAGCGCATGAAGGAAACTTTTGATCCTCCAACGGTAGTCGCCTTTATCGTCACCAACGCTCGCACCCAATCTATTAATGTGAATGCTCTGCAAAAGCACTCCATGTTCGAGGATTTGCGCAATGCCTGCGAGGAACTGCAAGGAAGCCTCAGTAAAAAGATGCTGTACGCCACGGCGGCCGGCCATCTACCATCCTACGAGGAGCTCATCCCCAACCACTTTCAAGTGCGTTTTAAACGCCTCATGCACGCGCGGCGCTCCAAGACTCTACCTCCGATTGTGACCCACGATGTGCTTAACGACTGGGATGATCCGGTGCTTAGTCACCTGCGGCATCGACACCTGTTTAACGCGCCGACGGACCCTGTAAAAGTTATCTTTCATCCGCAATTCTTGAATGCCACCAGCCCGCTCTTTAATCTCGACTACGATGCGTTTGTGCGCGGCTGTCACTTGGGGGTCTTTCCCAGCTACTATGAACCGTGGGGCTATACCCCGCTTGAGTGTCTGGCGCTGGGAATTCCGACTGTAACCACCGATCTAACCGGGTTTGCAAGCTTTGCCGATCGAGCTATCCCGCATGTTTCCGAAAATGGAATCTACATCCTCAAGCGCGCGAGCAAATCGGCGGATCAGGTTATTGAAGACTTAGCTTCCTACCTATACCGCTTCATTCTTTTATCGCGGCGAGAGCGTATTGATTTGCGAAATCGCGCCGAGCGCCTAAGCCAAAACTTTGATTGGGCAAAGCTGGCTACCTACTACCACCAGGTGCAAGAAGCGGCGGTGGAGCAGGCAAGGCGATAGCCGCGCCTACGGAATCTGAACGTAGAACTTCTGGGCGGCATTATCGCCGACATCGTTGCTAAATTGCAGATCCAAGGCAAGTTTCTCGCCGCTATCCCAGGTTTCGCTAATGCACGTTGATACATCAACGGTAAACGTCACCTGGTTGGCCGTTGGATTAGCCGTATCTGTATCTTGATCCGCTCGTAAGTCTTTCAGCCCTTCGCCCTCGATACTCAAATTGGCATCGGATTCCGAATATGAACTGGCCCCGCAGCGGCTGGTATTCATTCCTGAGCATCCCCCTGAACCCCCAGATGAGCACGGTAAATTAGGAATATCTATCGATATGCGCGAGTTTCCAATATCAACCAGACTCCCCTCTCCGGCCCCGGAAATGCCGGGACGCTGCGGACGATAGGCCGTGATGGTGAGCTTCTTATCCCACCCGGCAGGGGCCGTAAATGGATTATTTGCAGTCCCTACCATGCCTTCAGAGGCAGGATATGTGGGTGTCACCGACGTGCTGCCCATAGTCAAGGAAGCGACGGCAGGCGTGGTGTTGAAAATAAAATTCAACATGACGGGTATAGAGCTCACCGTTCCATCGGAGTTGGTTACTTCTTCGACAAGGACATCTCCCCCACCGATTGAGCTCTTAGAAGCTCCGGTGGTCAGCTGAAAATCCCCGGTTGAACCGGGCGTAATAGTGCCTTTGCCATCGCCATTGCTGTCAAACTCTTCCGGAAACTCCCTGCCAAGGTTCGAGCCCGTTCCGCCTGCGCTACAGTATGCCAGCGCGCCGCAATCCAACTCTGTCGCCAACGTGCTGCCTCCAGCAACTTGAATTGCCAAATTCGATCGCGCCACGAGCGTATCAATGCGTGCGTCTGTAACCGTCTCGGTGTAGGCGTTAAGACTCTGCTGAATTTCAGGTTTAATATTGGAAAACAATTTAATTTCAGTGGCGACCGTACCAGCGGGGGGAGTGGTGAACGACGTGTCAGGGTCGTAAGAATCGATAATCCCGTCATCGTCATCATCTGCATCAAAGGAATTAATCAGCCCGTCACTGTCTGAGTCATCTCCCTCGGCCTGAATCGAAATACCTTTACGCACTTTGATTTTCTGAGCAGCGATGGTGCCATACCCCAACGTGGCAGCATTTCCCGTGGGCTCACAGCGGCTATTGATTGTGCCGCTGGCGGCCTTATCGAGTAATGATTTAGAAAGCGCGGCAGTGGTATATCCCCAACCTGACTTCACCTTTATTGCTCCGACAGTAAGCTTATTGCCCTTTATTTTGAAACCGTATATCGCCTGAGCCCGCCCACCACAAATTTTCTGCGCTTTTGCTTCTTTCCATGTGTAGTACTTGGCACCCTTTTTTACCGCTAGCATTACGTTGGCCCCCAGTGCCCCGGTTTCTTGATCAATCAAATACAAACGACCGCTCGAACCGCTGGAAAGGTCAACCTCCACCGCGCCGGACGATGCGCTCTTCGATACCGAGCCGTCGGAAGATGCGTATGCGAGCAGTTGATAGCCGCTGCTCACCTTTGCCTTGACCGATTTAGTTTGAGCGAAACCGGCCAATGGTTGAGCCACGGCACACAATGCCAATGTAACGAAAATACTTCTCATGGACATAGATCTCCTAAGAGTTTTCAATCATGCAGTTCAAGTTTGTTTGACCCAAAAATCTCAAGTTGGATGCAGACCTCACCGTATTAAGTACAACGAGAAACGCCGTCGATACAGAGTAAAATTGCAACCACGAGGAAAATCAAACTTCGTTAGGGCACTCTGGGCTTTCATCGGATGCCTCGCCAAAAAGGCCGTCTTATGCGGTCTAAGAGAAATCCCTATTACGCCACAGGAGATAAAGTTTTTCACATACAGGACGAGCCTTTCT
>CAZPBV010000062.1:0-2507 GCA_964584675.1 uncultured Bdellovibrionales bacterium | reverse complement strand
AGGAGCAAAGGAATACGCTCTAAGCAATTTGCGTAGCAATATATGGCACGGACGTCCATTTCAAGTATCATTACTTCCGATTTCGTCAATCGTTTTAGAGATTTTGCATCGGCGGCCACCCCTACTTCAGGCTCGCTTACCAGTCTTTTGCATAGCAGCGCCTCCAGTGCCAGCATTTCGAGCGGATTGCGATTTGGGGCTCAGGCATTTACGGCCGGTATTCAAGGGCTCAACGCTGCTATCTCCTATGTAAACTTGGCCGGCGATTCTCTTGAGAAACTGCGCGATATCACCGTAGATCTATTGGATATAACCGAGCGCGCAACCAAGGCATCAACCAGTGATAGCACCAGGCGCGCCCTCAATGTTGAGTTCCAGCAGCTTGGACATGCGTTTACCCAAATCATCGAAGACTCAAGTCTCGATGGTGTAGACTACCTAAGCTCCGATGGACTATCCGAGATACTCAAATCATTTGGTCTCGATGAGAATCAATCACAATCAATCGCCAATATTTTTGACAAATTTCAATTCACCAAGAGCGACAATGAATTGGCAAGCGAACGCATCAAAGGAAATAGACCTGTCAACATAAGCATTGCGCCACCTTCTTCATACATTAGGCCGGATACGTATGTCGTGGAGCAGGTCTCTGATAGCGGTCTTTCTTCCACCGGAGAGTCGGCTGTCACACCCCTGCGCTCGGGGTACACGGATACAGACACAATCTTTTCCCAAAATTCCGCTCAGCCTCTTTTTCTTGTGGGCAATGGCCGCTCCACCACCAGCATGGCAGCCGGAACGGTGAGCCACGATGTCCAAATAATGGGGGCCGACGAGGTGAGTAATTACTTCTTGGTTAAATCGCGCAGCGACTTTCTCGGCTACAACGGCTCGCACTATGAACAATTGTACCTGGTGGATGCAAACGGCACGGTAGTTCAGCAGGTTACGAACAATGATGGGACACGAACGTACCAATCCGCAGATGTCACCAACGTTACGATGCCTGCCCGGGACAAACGGGTTGTTTATGCCTATGACGGGACAGAACAGGGCGTAGAGACCGTCTCATTTTCCTCCTTCGGGACCGATCCAACCACCCTGACACCCGATGTGGTGGAGACAGGCACGCCGGCCACTGAACAATACTATGGCACCAAGATTAGTAATTCCGGCGATTACCTTGCGTACTCAAAAATTGACAACTTAGGACAACTATCAATTGAGTTTTATAGTGTAAACACCACATCTCTTGATGCCTTTATGAGCGCCTCCAAAGATACCTATGATAGCGGAAGATACGGATTTGCCGATGATGACACCCTGATCATCACACAGTCATCCAATGAGCACTTATACACCTACGACTTTGGACGAGGTGTTGCTGTCCCTCTTTATACGACTGACAACCAAATTGGTTCGGACTTTGAGGTGCTCCAGGAAAACGGAACCAATGGCGCATTCTTGGCATTTTTTAACAACGATGACTCTGCTCTCAATCTTTATGCACTCGATAGCACCCTGACCTCGATGACTCAAGTCACTTCCCTTTCTCTCGGAAGCGGCGCTGTCGTGTATGACACCAGTTTGAGCATTGCGCATGACTCACACGGAAACGCGATTGTCGGCATAAAGGCTCAGCTGCCCTCTTTGTCAGGTGACAGCGACATTGAACTTTACCGTTTTCGATATCGCCCTCTTTCTCAGCTCCCGGTCAGCACCGCCGAGGTCGATACTATTTTTGAGGGCTCTATAGACACTCGCCAAGACGCCATGCGAACGTTGGAAGACCTCAAAGCACTCAAAGCGCAGATAGATGCCAATTTGAAAAATCTTAAAACCGCCACTGATACTATCAATCAGAATATTAGCCTGGTGAGAGCGACCGGAGAGGCTATGCTAGGCCTCTCGTCTCAGATTCGAGATAGCGAAGATGCTGGTTTGGTCGCCAAGAAACTGCAAGCAAAAATCCATGCTAACGCCGGGGCAGCTCTCAGTCAGATCGATAACTTGCAGGCCATTTTGGTCGCCGCCCTCACTCAATAGGTTGAAATTATTACATTTTTAAGCGGCACGGATGCTACGGTTTGGGCAAAAGGGCTCCGATTCTTCCTTATACAGAAGAAGCAGGGTCCACCATGGATGTTTTAATTCGTAGTCGATTTGCCGATAGTCTATCGCTTCGTGATAATTCACAGTCGAGCATTGGCGGTTCCGCGCGTATTCATACCTCCTCCGGCAGTTCTACAAGTTCATCAAGCATTGCGTCCGCCTCGTCTCATACCGATACGATAACCCTCCAATCAACCTCGGCCAGGAGCGTATCAGATTTAGCTTCTCGCGCTTCCGATGCTACCGCGGCGATTCAAGAACTGAGAAGAAAGCAATACGACTATGCCAATCAAGCGCAGTATTTGGCCGAAGGAGATCCCCTCGGCCAAAACCTCCAAACCTTATACGATGAAGCGCAAACTGAAATTGAGAGAATTGCCTCAACCACCACC
>CAZPBV010000061.1:0-12609 GCA_964584675.1 uncultured Bdellovibrionales bacterium | reverse complement strand
TTTCGCCCTTAAAACATTGGGAGTTCAGTGGTGCATCAGTGTTAGCGCCGTGGGAAGTCTGCAAGAGGAAATCGTTCCAGGCGACATTGTCGTCCCCGATCAAATCATCGATCGCACAAAACAGAGAGCCAGCACCTTTTTCGAGAGCGGACTTGTGGCTCACATTTCATTTGCCGATCCCTATTGCCCTGTTTTGCGTTTCATTTTGGCCGAGGCTGCGCGGGCGGAGGCAAAGCGGTCCGAACTCATTGTTCATGATGGTGGAGCATATCTCTGCATGGAGGGCCCGGCCTTTTCCACCAGAGCCGAGTCACGCATGTACCGAAGCTTTGGCGCCCGCATTATCGGCATGACCAATGTGCCGGAAGCGAAGCTGGCTCGCGAGGCGCAAATAGCCTACGCCACCATCGCGCTCGCTACCGATTATGATTGTTGGAAGGAGGACGGCGCCGATGTTGACGCGGCCACTGTTGTAGCTCGACTGAAGACCCTGGGATTACATGCCAAAAATATTATTCGCGAGGCCATTCCGCGCATTGCGGCAACGACACCCTCGGAACTTGTCACTGGCGCCCTCAAAAATGCGTTTCTCACCCCGCTTACCCACCTCACGCCGCCCCTACGGGAGCGGCTCGGGCCGCTTCTGCCGCGCTAAGACGATCACGAACAGAGCTCCGAAATCCAATGGTGCTAAGGCCGCCGCGAGCCACCCGGTCGCGAAGGAAACTCAGCGCTTCACTATGGTAGGGCCCGCCGCAAAGAGCCAAGGCGCATATCAACTGAGCTTGCAAAGCAGTCTGTGGATTCAGGAAGAAGCTTCTTGCATGCCCCATGAACGTAGCAACACCGTCTCCATTTGTCAGCGCCGAAGCTATGTTGGCCGGCCTATTGTACCAGGATGAGCGAAAGATGTTGAGAATCATCTCCTCAAGCGGTGTACCGGCAACAACCCCCGAACGCACCGCCTCGGCTAGCGCAAGCCGAAAATTGTATGAACTCCCGGGCTCAACCAAGGCGCGTACTACTTCTCGGGCTACCTCCTTGTCCGGCACCAAGCTCAGAGCACGCAGAGCGACTATGCGCTCCTCCTCGCAGCGAATATCCCGGGATTGCTGCGCAATGGTGAGCAGTTGGGCGTGAATATCAGTATCATGCCTTCCTACACAGGCCTCTAATGCGCCCACCCGCGCGGTAGAAGACTTTGAGCTACTCTGCAAAATGGACAAGATAAGAGCCTTAAGAGAGGAATCGAGAGGGCACGCTTGAAGCGCTATGCCAGCCACCTCTGCGGATTTTTTGCCACCTTGCAAGTAGGGGGCAAGAATAGGAGCCAGTGCCGGTTCCGCCTTAACCGCAGAGCAAACTTGCTGACTCATGCTCACAAGAAGTTCCGTGGCCTTCAGCGCCGTCTCGCGCTGACTTCTCTGCCGGCCTCCGCTGACCTCCGCTAAGAGGTCAATGGCAGAGAGATATTGCTCGACCCTTAGTCGCTCAATATCCTCCCGGCGACCGTGCTCTCGGATAGCGTATAGAGCAAGATGCGACAACCTCATGTCGGCTCCTGGCCTAATCTCAGCAGCGGCAAAAACCTGCGCCACGTCTTCGTTCGGCGGAACCTGACGGCCTAGGTCTATCAATTCAGTCGTCAGGGCGGTGTCACGAAGGCCTTGCTTCAGTTCCTCTGTTAATTGGCCGGAGTAGAGGGGGAGAGTTCCGCTCTCAAGCGCCTCGGCACAATCAAGGACATGGCGAAGCCTGACAGAGAGCCCGGCTTCGGCGCATCCTATGGCGGCACCACCTAGCAAATGTGCAGGGTCAATAGTACCTGCGGCCGGAACATTCCGGGGCGGCGCGGCTCCAGTTGCTCCCAACGGACCCGGTAGTTTAGTTTCATTCACCGGCAATGTAGCAGTGAGCATGGTCAGATTTCGTTCTCCCAACCAAGAGTCTATTGTGTTAACGCCGTAACGCAATAACGGAGGCGACCAAATGTGTTAGAAGATAGTTAAATTTAGCTACCAAATGTCCAAATTGGCGTGACTCACTTTGGACGGCGTTTTATCGCCTTTCCCTTCGATTTTGCCACTTGAGAAGCCTTCCGCGAGCGCTTTATTGACGGCGCTCGCCGCTTTTTCTTAGCGGGCACAGCCGCCTTGAACGGCAAAAGCCCTTGGCGCGAACCTGCCTGCGCTAAATAAGCCAGTACCTCCTCGGCATGCCCTTGTGGCTTTACCGATTCAAAGACTTTCAGCACTTTCTTGTTCTTATCCAGCACGAAGGTTTGGCGAAGTATCCCTTGATACTTTCGCCCCATAAAACTCTTCTCTCCAAAGGCTCCATATTTCTTACTTGTCGCAAAATCAGTGTCTGCCAAGAGATCAAGGGCCAAATCATATTTGCCGCAAAATTTTGCTTTTGATGCTACATCGCCGCCAGAAATGCCTATCACGTGGGCGCCCGCCTTTCTAAATGCCCCCATCATGGAGCTGAAGCCCTTCGACTCAAGCGTGCACCCTGGCGTATCATCCTTGGGATAAAAGTAGAGAACGGTGTAGGTGGAGGAGAAGTCCTTTAAACCAACCCGCTTTCCCAGCTGGTTGAACAATGAAAAGGCCGGGGCTTGTTTACCAATGGAGACGGTCATGGCGAATCCTCTCGGCTAGTGGTACCAAGATTCGAGACTAAAGGAAAGCGCTTTAATTGTACTCCATTTCCTCCCACGCCATCTCGCGGCGAATAGCATCAGGATCTTGGATAATGTCTTTGAGCACTACCCGACCAAGCCGCGCCCAAATTTCATCAATAGGGGTGTTCTTTCCATCGGGATGCAAGGGATCCAAAAAATCAGGATGGTAACGCAGCATGTGTTCCAACACCGCGCGGTCATGCTCAGACTTGGCCAGCATGTTCCAAACATTGCGGCCAACCCAGCCAAAATCTTGGGCATGCCACTCAAGCAGTTTTGATACGTAGTGACCGGCCGTCAGGAGCTCCTCTGGAGCAGGAGGCCGTTCGAATTGATAGGATCCGTTGCTCTCGCGCATACGATCGGCCACTGAAACCAAGTTAGCGACCAGCTGCGGCAGACAGTGGCGCGACAAAATATTACGCTCAAGCATTGAGTTCAGATAGGTCATTCGCACCGGATGCAAGCGCCTGAGGAGCGCGTCATTCAGCGTACGAACATAGTTTTTGGTAAACACAATTAAGAGGTTATCTATGTTGGCGTCAATCGGCGGCCTTGATTCAAGCCAAATACGAGCATCTTGAATCGGGCCCAGGAAGAAGGTGTCAATGGCAATGTCGACCTTGTCGATTTCATCTATCAGCAAGACCACCGGATGATTTTGAGACTTGAGAAATGCCCGCGAGAGTATTCCTAAATTCATAAGTTTCTCTTTGGGCGCATCTTGCTGCGATGCCATCGACTTGGTAACAGCCAGCATCGAGGGCACCTCAATGAGGTGCTGAATGTTCATGTCTTTATAGCAACTGAGGCACATGAACTCGGCGCCCGTAATCTTGGCCAAACATTTAGCCAAAAAGCTCTTACCGCATCCCGAAGGGCCCTCGAGAAGAATGGCCCGCACGCGATCGGCCGGAGTATTAAGCAAGAGACCCATCTGTGTGGCGTTAAACGGTAAACATTCGTAGCCAACCGCCTTCAGGCGACGAGCGATCTCTTGCGGCGCTCCAACATTTGTCAGCCCTATTTTTTCCGGCCGGTAGGCTTTGCCGCGCTTATCGGCTTCCGGATCATCCACTAACCCATGCAGCACCACGCGCCCAAGACGGGCCCACACTTGCTCCATGGTAGCCTTGCGACCATCGGGAACGAGCGGATCGAAAAAGTCGGGATGGTAGCGCAACATAGTTTCAAGCACGGCCCGGTCGTGTTCCGACTTGGACATCATGAACCAAATGTTTCGTCCGACAAAGGCGAACTCAGTCTTCCCCCACTCCACCAGCTGCATTAAATATTTGCCGATCTTTAAGAGCTCCTCAGGCGCGGGAGGACGCTCAAAAGGATAGGACCCTTCGCTATAGCGCATGATATCCGCCACTCGCACCAGGTTACGCACCAATTGCTCGTGGCAATGCGGGGAAAGCACCTTTACTTCAAGCGACGCATCGAGGTAAGTCATGCGGATGGGCTGCACACGGCGAAGAAGCGCATCATTGAGGGGACGCTCAAAGTTCTTGGTAAAAATAATGAGCAAATTATCGATAGCGACATCTATCGGCGCTTTCGATTCGAGCCAGATGCGCGCATCCTGAATTGGCCCTAAGAAAAAGGTATCTATGGAAACATCCACCTTATCAAGCTCATCGATGAGCAGGATGACCGGCTTACTTTGGGAGGCCAAAAAAGCTCGGGAAATAATGCCGAGGTTCAGCAAGTCCTGAGGCCCGTCTCCCACCTTGCCTGCCATCGCGTTGGCAAGCGCCAACGTTGAGGGATACTCAACTAGATTTTGCAGATTCATGCCTTTAAAGCAGCTCAAGCACATCAACTCGGCGCCGGTAATTTTTGCCAGGGATTTTGCCAAGAAGCTTTTTCCGCAGCCTGAGGGGCCTTCCAACAGAAGCGAGCGCACACTGGTTGAAGGAGTGTTTAATAGCAGTGATAGTTGCGCACAATAAAAAAGGTGGCTGTGATAGCCGACCTGCGCCAATTTTTTTTGCAGCTCTTCGGGACTTCCTAAATTGGACAGACCGACACGATCAGGCACGAAGACGGGAGCGGCTCCCGTACTCACCAGTCCAAGCTCAGTGCCATCAGTTGCTCCGAGCTCGAAATTCTGAGGATCCGCTTCAAGGGTTACTGTTGATTCGCCGTCCTCATTGTCATCCTGGTTTTGGCTGCCTTGAGATTGACTTTCCTGAGAAACTTTCAGTTCCTCCAGTAAGGCAACAAGCTGATTATCAACATCTTCCGGCTCGGCTTCGGCAATGACGGGCGGGCTCTCCAAGGAACTGATATCAAGGCGACGAACCTTGGGCTTATGGCTCGCTACGAGCGTTTGAGGCGCGCCGTTACTGTGTCCTTCAACCTGCTTGGGAGGCTTAGTCATGAAAGCCCTTTCTTAACGAGAACCTAACCTGCCTATTCAGTCCGGGAGCACCCTCGACTTTAGAATGAGAGCATTCCCGGAGGGACAACAGAGAGCAGAAACCCGGAGAAAAAGGACCAACCCCTCGGGTTGGCAGCCTTTTCTTGGGAATCACTCTCATTTGTCTAAAACTGCTATAAAAAAGTTATGGCTGGCTCCGCCTAAGACAGCGCATAGACTTTTTCAAACGTTATCTTATTGAAATCACAATGAAGAAAGGATGTTACCAAGACTTCAAGTCGGCCATAACTTTTCTAGCACCTGTAATTTGAGGTTTTTTTGTATCTATGAATGACGCCGCCACACCCAAAAAGCTCGGGTACGTCGATTCCGAAGTAGACTCAGGCTTTAGCAATCCCCAGCTCGAGCGCATTCGAGTGCTCCTCACTCAAACAGACCCCGAGCGCTGGCGCATTGGCGGAGAAGACTTAACCCCCGAGTCGCGATTTGCCCGTCCTCGCCATACCTATGAGCAAATACTAGTCAGAGATATTCCGACCGGCTCCCTGGCGCTCCACTGCGTGCAACCAGTTTCAAGTCACTATCTCCCGGGTGGATATTCTTTAACTCCAATGGGTCCCCCGCAGTATACCATCGAAGTTAGAGACAAAATTTTTGACGCCGAAAAAGTTGTTGACCCGCGATATGCCGACAATCAGAAGGGAAAACGTTGCGATATTATTGCCAGCGGCGACATCGCCAAGAGCCTTTACTTTCAGGTGAAGGAAACCATCAAGAACACGCGCCGCGAAAAGAAAAAAAGCTTCGAGGAGCGCGCAAAGGACCTGTCGCAAACCATCCTCGAGCGCATTGAGCAAACCTCTATCGAAGAATGGCAAAAAGACTCCACTTCCTCCAAAGAAGAGGATGATATTTGCTACACCACCGATATTGACGGTGTCACCGTCGAAGTCGGCAAGAAAACTAAAAATTGGGAAACCCACTTTCGAGTAGCTTTCCGTGAAGATCACTTTAGTCATACCAATGTGAGCGCTGGTTTAGCCCGCAGTTGTTTCCGTGCGCTCGAAGAAATGGAGCAGAATGCACAGCTCAATGCTTTGGGAGAGGTGCTGAAAGACATTGGGTTTGAGTAATACCTGCTCTGCCCAGGCAGGACTGAAAGACCGCCAGGGATGGCCGTTTTGAAGCAGTCCCCCAGTGGCCGAAGTCAATAAGGCATGATACATCATCCGCATGACCTTACTATTTGAATGGGACGGTTCCAAAGCTAAATCAAATCTTCGAAAGCATGGAGTATCATTCGAGGAGGCCACAACCATTTTTGGCGATCCTCTTTCGGTGACTATTGAAGATCCACAGTTTGTTTTTGGGGGAGTTCCGATTCATAACGAAAGGCCTTTCAAATAACGGTCGATTGATTGTGGTGGCGCATACCGATAGAAATGATGGAATACGGGTGATTAGTGCGAGACTGGCTTCCAAATCAGAGAGAAGACAATATGAGCAAAAATAAAGATATTCTTCCTGAATATGATTTTTCGGATGGCGTACGTGGCAAATATGCTACCCTATATGCGAAGGGTACTAATGTCGTCGTGCGGTCGCCAGATGTGTCACCCTTCTTCCGGGATTCTGAATCTGTAAATGAAGCTCTCAGATCGCTCATTCGGGTAGCTTCGACTAGCATAAAGACACCCAAGGGAAAGGGGCATGCCCATAACAAGCAAATCAGGAAGATTTCACGTCGTTAAGATTGTGCCTTTCTCGCCGCCACCGACAAAAGCTCCTCACCCAACCGCCTGGCGGCTGCCTCGTCGATCTTCCTGATAGTAGGAGTGATAGTATCGACTATAGTAGTAATAGTCCCCTCCGGTCACATCGACATCATTGAGCACCACTCCCAGCAAACGAGCCCCGACAGATTTGAGGCGAAGTTTCGCATCGTTCACGACTCTCCGCGGTGTCACCGCTCCTCGCACGACGAGTACCACGCCATCAACATAGCGGGAAAGTATGACGGAATCGGTGACCGGCAGAACCGGAGGCGAATCTATCACCACATAATCAAAGTTCGCCGCCAATTGATCCAAGATGGTTGCCATTTCGAGCGACCCCAACAACTCGGCCGGATTAGGAGGAATTTTGCCGCTCGGAATAAACGCTACGCGTTTGATAATGTCGGGCCGGAGAGCTTCGTCTAGCGAACAGTGCCCGGCTATAACTTCTACCAGCCCTGGCTCATTTGATTCCAAAGAGAAGTGCTTATGAACACTGGGGCGGCGCAAATCACAATCGACCAACGCTACTCGGCCGCCGGCAGAAGCAAGACTTGCTGCCAAGTTGATTGATGATGTGGTCTTTCCTTCAGATGATTGCGCCGACGATACAAGAATGGTGCGCGGCGGCTCTCCTGCCTGCGACAGTAAGATGCCCGTGCGAATGGTGCGATACGCTTCCGCCGCCAGAGAGCGAGGATTACTAATAAAGGCTATTTGAGGCAAATTGGCGGCTGACACCACAGGACTGGTATCAGCCAAAGAACCTCCCCTGTCGCTCTCCTCAAGGTCTGATATTCCCAAGCGACGAACGCGAGAGCGAAACCCGACCGGGGTCGCAGACTCTCTCCTTTCGCTATTTTCGGACGGCGAATCGGAGGAAGATTGAGCATATTCCAATTCGAACGAAGGCACGACACCCAAGCTGGGGAGACGGAGCATGTGCGCCACATCTTCCGGGGTGCGAATAGTGTTATCTAAATAGTTGAGAAGAAGTGCGATACCAACTCCTATGGCCAATCCAATCAGCACTCCAAGAAGAAGTGTAAGGCCCTTTCGCGGAAAGCTTGGGCTTCGAGGCACCACCGCATAGTCAACCACGGATACATTCGAAGCATTGCTCTCGACGGCCAGAGACGTTTCCTTAATTTGTTTAATTACATTCTGGAGGAGCTCACGAGATGAGGTCAGTTCCCGATTGAGGACATTATACTGCACCTGGCGCTTCGAGAGCTCAAAGGCCTGGCTTTTCTGCTGCTCCAACTCCTCGGCAAGATCCTTTTCCTCCTTCTGAGCCGCGAGCATGAGGGTTTTTAGGCCTCGAACTATTTCCTGTCTCCTTGTCTCGATTGAACGTTTGAGGCCGTCAATCTGCGAACGCAACTGCTGCATGCGCGGATAGCCCGGCATAAATTTCGCCGATAATTGCTGGTATTCAGCCTCAAGGCTCGCCAGTTGCGAACTCATGGTCTGAATTGAGATATCATCAAATCCAGCCGAGGGCCGTGAGAGCGCCTCTTCCCCTTCCTTGTATTTATTTTCGGCTTCAATCCGCTTCGCTGTGGCAGCGCTTAGGAGGCTATTGAGCTGGGACATTTTCTGGGCAGTAATATTTTCATCCTTGTTGACGGCCACAATGGCATTGGCCTCAGCATAATCGGCGGCTTCCCGCTCCAGGTCAGCTACCTTTTCCCGCAACTCTTCGGACTGAGCGCGCAGGAACTGCAAGCCTCGGGACTGTTGCTCAATACGAGTCTCGCGGAGCCAATCAATATAGGTAAGCGCGTGCTTATTGGCGATGAGCGCCGCAACCTGCGGGTCCTGGGCCGTCGCCGCTATCGACACCAGGTTGGTTCTCCGGACAGGACGAATTTCAATCGCATTAAGGTACTGCCTCATTTCGGCAATTGAAGACTTATAATTAGTTTCCCTTTCTATGCCCTCAGGCACCGTTTGTTTATCCATGCCTCCGCCACCATGGCCGAAAAGGCCCTGAAAAAAACCGGCTTCACCTTTAGGACTGAAGAGTTCCTCTCGAATTTTTGGATCCTCCAAAACTTTATCCGCAAGGGAGTAGGATTTCATCTCTTGAAATTGAGTCTCTAAATACGTCGACTCCTTGCTCTTCTCTTGCAATACATCTTCAATTCGAGTAGCCGACAAAACTGGCTCATAGGTGCTTATCCGTATCTTGCTCTCTGAGGTGTACAGAGGGGTAGCAGTAAACGCGTACAAGAGGCTCAAAAATGCCGCGACAAGCATGGCTCCGACGATCAAGATTCTGTACTTGAAAAAAATACGCAAGTACTCGCGAAGTTGAACTTCCACAGTTGCGGGACTATCGAAATCAATAGACCCGGGAGCCCCCATGGGAAGCTGATTCGGAAGTGGCCGCACCATAGGGGCAAAATTATTATGAGATCGCGAATTATCCACGTGCTCGTATTTCCCTAGGGCACCAAATTAACACTGCCGCCAACCCCAACATTAATAATCCTAGAAATTCCTTCGAATGTGTCTTGGCGCATGCGCCGACCGGAGTCCGACGGCACTCGCACGATATCGCCATTTCGAAGACGAACGTCTTTATCCTCGCCCGTTGCAATCTTTGCCAGATCCATCAGGAGGCGCGCCTTGCGCTCAAAGCCGACTTCGCGCACCACTTCTATTTCATCTACTTTTGCGCCGTACGTAATCCCACCCGCCGCGGCAAGCGCTCCCAGCAGTGTCATTTGCTGGCCAAGGTCATAGGTGCCGCCCTTTTGAACTTCACCCTCAACCAAGACCTTGCCCGCCTCCGGAACAATAATCATATCGCCGCCCCGAACCGGAATTTCGAGCGGAATGCCGCCTAGTGTGCCCAAGACCTGGTCAAGATAAATTTCTATGCCGCTATCGCGGGCATCGGATCGAGTTTCCATGGCAAGTGCCAGGCGAGCTCGCGCTGTCACATCGTTACTAGCGCCAAGGCCTGACAGTTCGGCTGGAATAAAATTAATAAAATTTCCGGCCTTTTCAGAAACGCCCCCGGCCTCGCCCAGGATCTCAAGCAAGCTGTAGTTACCACGGCGCAATGGGACATTCCCGGGCTTTCGTACAGCCCCCATTACCGCAACATTCTGACTACCATATCCGCTAATAAACAGTTTTACCTGCGGATTTCTAACGACCTTAGCCAGCCGCTCTTCCAATACGTCCTTGAGGTGCGATTCCGTTCGTCCGGCGGCGTCGACCGCCCCGATGAGAGGCAAGCTAATGGTGCCCGACTCACGAACCTTCACTTTCTCAACGTTGAGCTCAGGCACGTCAAAGACGTTAACCTCCAGCTCATCCCCCGGGCCAATTCTATAATTGCTGTCGCGAAAATCAGAGGAGGAACGTTTCTCTATTAATTTGAGCAAGCGTTGCCTTTGCACCTTCTCGCCGGAAAAAAAATTATCCCGCTCCTCTCGAGCGGACAGAAGCCGCACTCCACTCGATGCCGACTGAGAAACTAACTCTGAGCGAGGGGGCACGTAGGGGCGATTGGTACATCCGCCAACAAAAATAAGACATAAGGACGCCAGAATACCGGCTGCCAATGAAAACATCCGCTTCGAATGAGCAAAATCTAATAGAACTTGACCGTTCTTATCGCTAGCACCGTATTGTCCCTCAGGAGGACCTTCGGACACTTTCCGTGTCGTGAGACATGGACCGCTATAGGTATCAACATTTTCCTGAAACAACGGTTTAACAAAGCCATTTCCCATTCTAGTCACACTAACCAATATAGCGAAGCTTTGATAAGTTAACCCCTGCCTTACAATTAAACTCAAAGCCCCTTCTCAAGACCAGTTTACCGGACAGACAATCAACTAGTTCAAGTGTCTGGTCTTTTTGGGCTTTCTCAATCACTTCTTGAGAAGGCTCAAAAAGAGCATCTACCGTTCCCGACCTCAAGGCGGTCAATCCATGCAGAGAGTCCTTGAAACCCCTCAGCACTATTTGAGATGCTCCTTCCTGGGATACTTGGTTATATTTATTCAAGGTAATTTCACGTCCTGAGCTAAAATCTGAAATAAAATAAGCCCCTAAAGAAACAAGGTTTGACCCAGTTCCCAGCACGCTTCCAAAAAGTTCAGAGCTCGAACGCTCTATAACGGGACAGTTACTCAGAGCGACAGGGGAAAAACCTGCCTTTCTGGGGGGCTGCTCACCACTTGCCGCCTGATCACTAAGAGTTTGACGGGTTTCGTCAACTCCAACATCAACCCAATTTTCAGCGCCCCCCTGCGCTCGATCTACCCTTCTGGCCTCGATCCTGGCAACTGAGGAAAGCTCTCCTGAGGCAGCGCACCGGTTAAGGGAAAAGACTACATCATCGGCGCCTACCAAATGTCCGTCGTGAAATTTGGCCCCCGATCGAATCCGAAAGGACCACATCTTCCGGTCAGCGCCCACACTCATGCTGTCGGCTAATCCTAATCGGTAGGGCAGCGGACCGTCATTTCGATTGACCAATGTTTGGACAATTCCTGCCCGCGCCACCTGAGCAACCAATTCATGAGACCGCAAAAGATCCAAATCATTTGGAAACTCCCGAAATCCTAAGGTTAGAGTGTCTGCTTGACTAATCGGCATGACACTAAAGCTAAACAGACAACACCCAATTATGCCCGCCGCCAACGAAAAGGTTCGGGGCGTTCGGTTGCCCTCGATAGTCACTGCGCATCCCCCCGTGTTGAAATCCCGAAGACCTTAATCATCTCGGGAAGGGTGTTAACCAGCGTTTTTTGTCGATTGGCACTCGCAAAATGAACTTTCCAATAGGGCGAGGAAGCGGAATTAACGCGAATAACAATGACCGATCCGTTCTCACGGTCCAGTGTTTCAATACTGGATTGCCCGTTTAGTTCAGTCCAATTTTGGTTGTCGTTACTTACGTATACTCTTACGAAGACTCCAACGCCGCTTCCAATACGGTTACGTCCCACAATTTCAATGACACGAGGAGATTGTCTATCAGGCAGGAAAAACCCGATCGACCGATAAAAGTCATCAAATGCGACGGCTTCATTACTGCCCCACATGACAAGGGGAGACTTTTGCGGACGCGAATCTCCCGACAGCGTCGAGCGGATCACGACTAACTCTCGAAGGGCGCTACGTTCCTGACTATAGCGCGCCAAGTCCTTCATGCCGACTCGGTTGACCAGCTCGGCGATCTCTCGATCGACGCGCTGACGCACCGAATAGTCATCAACGAACCCCAAGATTCCAAAAAGGCGGGCGCGATGAACGGCATATGGGATGAGATTCGCTTCATACGCAGAAACACTTTCAGACACCGCCTCCATCTGAATGTGGGAGAGCGCACTCGACACCTCGCGCCGCTCCTCCACCGATTGTCCAAGACTGGAAACCTTTTGAAAGTAGGCAGAGAATTGCAATACCTGGGGGAAAGTTGCCGGGATCAACCTCATGAGAGAATCTCGATCTCGAACAAGAGAAAAAATAAAATTCTGCTGTTCTTCAGTTACCGTAGTGCCGAAGGTGAGGACGTCGCGAAACAATGAGTATGCTCGCGGCAAGTTCTCTCCCCAAAGATAAATGAGGCCGGCCGCGTACTTAACCTGAACGTCAGTTGGGTCCCAGAGCAAGGCCTGTTCGACGACGGGCTCAAAGGAAGTGTCGGTAGTGGCTAACCCACAAAAGGAATCGCCCAAGAGCTGGCGCACATTTGCCCAACTCATGAGGAGCCGCGCGTCACGGGGATC
>CAZPBV010000060.1:5636-12815 GCA_964584675.1 uncultured Bdellovibrionales bacterium | reverse complement strand
GCCGCACAAGTTTCAATGGTAACTGACTTCTGGGGCTCAAGAGCAACCACCGTGCCGGATACGTAAGCGTCAACTTGAATGGGCTTAGGCGCCGCACGTATACCAATATGCCCGGTACGGTCTGTAATAAACTCGACTGTCCCCGCCATTGGTGAATAAAAACGATTTCTAAAAAGACCGAAAAGTCCAACGTGCTCGCATAGCAGACTTCCCTCGTTGACCTCCTGCGTTTTTCTTACCTGCAAACCATTAATGACCTCGAATGGCTCGATGCCCAGCTTTTCCGCAATACGCACGATGAAGAGCTCTCCGGGCAAGAAAGCGCGCGCCACCACCTCCTGGCCGTTCACCCATTCGCCAACCTGTCTCAAAAGCTCGCCAGACACTGGTAACTCGCGAGTGCGCCTGATAACCATGCCGGGATTCACAATCAAGCTCGGGGTCAGCACCCGCATAGTTTGCCGCTCACTCATGTCAATTCAAACTCCCGATATAACGAGCGATGAAAAGAAATTCGGTCGGCATCGCTCTCCGGCCACTCTATCGGCCTATTCCGGCCATCCGTCACCAAACCATGCGAACCGGAAACAATCTCCTGCTCAACAATGCGCCCGGGGCCGGCTCCGGCGTTGATTTCCCGTGACAGTGGTTCCACCTTGAGCCGCATCCTCTTTCCTGCCGGCACAGCGCAGCGCTGCACCTTCCCTTGAATAATATCCATGACCCACATGCCGTCAACAAAGACCTTGGCGACCGCCTTTCCCCGATAGGAGCGCTTGGGAAACACAGGAACCACCGTATGACAGATATGAATGAGACAATCCGCGAGAAAAATCTCCTCGGCCGCCTCTGGATGCACGCTTGAAAAGACCCCCAGGTGCGGCATCATAAATATGGAGTCCACCGTCACTTTGGTTACTCCCTCAAGAGCAAAGCCATCCAGCATCATGAGGGCCGCGGACAAACGATGCGGCGCGTGAGACAAAACGCCCCCCGATCCAATTACCACATCCAACTGCATCAAATCGACCAAATCATACCTGTTTGCCTGCTGAGAAAAAATATCGGCTACCCCCCGGCGCTGCTGCCGGCCGCTCAATCCGACTGCGAGAGCACGGTGATGCTCCAGCGAAAGCCGAAGAGCTTCGCGGCATACCGCTTGCTCTAGCCATAAATCATCGCGTGTCTGCGGTATTGATGTCGGCCGAATCATTTTATTGCGAAGTCGATCGCGAACTTCCGAATCTGATAACTGGTACGGAAGCCAGCGGGCAATCGAGGAAGCTCCCGCCTCAACCAATACGTTGGCCACCGAATAACTCATGCCGAGGTTAGCACTGACCGTTCGATTAAATACCTCGGTATCCTCTCTGTCATGAAATACGCTAAACACGTCGGTAGTCGCGCCGCCGATATCCACACACAGCACCTGAAATCGCTGCCGCCGAGCGTACTGGCGCACCATTTTTCCGACCGCCGAGGGGGTGGGCTCGATGGGAACCGGGGTCCAACGGAGCAATTTTCCATATCCTGGTGAATGACTCATGACATGTGAAAGAAAAAATTCGTGAATGGCTTCGCGTGCCGGAACAAGATTCTCCTCGTCGAGGCGCGGTCGAACATTGGGTACCACTGAAACTTGGGCCATAGGTGACAAAATTGAACACACTTCATCGGCCGCATCGGCATTGCCAGCATAGATAACCGGCAATCGGAGGGTTTCGCCAAAGCGCGGTCGCGGAGAAGCAGCTCGCAGAAGTTCCGCCAGTTCCACCACATGAGTGCGAGATCCGCCATCAACCCCGCCACAGAGAAGCACGATATCAGGCCGCACATGCCGAATGCGCTCAATGCGCTCAAAATCCTCACGACCATCGTCAGCGCACACAACGTCCATGACGATAGCTCCAGCTCCAAGAGCGGCACGTTCAGCCGATTCCGCGGTCATATGACGCACCACCCCGCCCACCAGCATCTGCAGGCCCCCTCCAGCCGAACTCGTCGAGAGGTACAAATCAACACCAGTCTCAGGGTCGGCCGACGTCGCCACAAAGGGAGGGGCCTCGCCGCCTAAGGACTCGGGACGCAAAATAGTTCGCCCGCTCACCTCCTGGAGTTCAAAAAATGCATTGACCGCCCCAATGGTAACATCCGCAACAGGCTCTTCCACGGTCGTCGGAGCCTCTCCCCGGCCGGTCTGTCGCCAGCCATGGGGGGTGTTCTGAAATAACAAGGCCTTTGTGGTGGTTGAGCCACAATCTGTCACCACGACAGCGGTGAGATCCTGCTTATTAGTTTTCATCATGCTATGAAATTCCCAAGAGCGCGCCCACGGCTACCCCCCACTTGGTGATCAAAAATTGCAGCCGCTCAACGAGAAGCGCCATGCGCGCCATGACAGTTGATCCAAAATACGCCCCGAAAGAAATCATCATAAGCCATCGGCCCGATGCGGAAAGCGCGCGCGCGGCGCCTGCGTTTCGCCGAAACGAAAAGAAAAAATAAGTAAAGACAGCCACCAGCGTAAAAACGAAAATGAGGTTGGAAATCGTGCTTAACCAATCAACTGACACCTCGGCAAATCCCGGGACAGGGGCATAGAGGACCACCGCAGGCTTGAAGCTGCTATAGAGCTGCGGCAACATAATATTAAAGAAGCCTTCAAAGGCAGCCCCCCCGCTCGCGCCTAAAGAGAACCCTATAACTAACTTTGCTAGCCACGAATACTTCCGAGAGTATATGCAATAATAGAGGAGGCCAAATGCCATAGGAAACAAGTAAAGCAGCAACAAGCTGTCATACGGCTTTGACCAGGTACCATCCGGAAACCTCACCATATCCAGGCCCAAGAGAGGAACCAAGACTTTAGGCCACAGATAGTTCCGTATCGAAATGACTATCCCATATCCCGCGGCAATGCCAATGAAGAGATGTTCAAATAGACGATAGAAAGGATTCTCCCGCACCAAAAAGCTATAGATGGCCAGAGTCGCTATGCCGCCAAGGAGTACAGTTGCTTGTTCCAGATCCACTACTTCTTTGCCTCCTGCGCTGCATCTTTTTCCGGTTGCTTCAACAAAAATGAGGCGGCGTTCCCCAATAAGACAAGGAAAATGATGACTAGGTGAGCGACCCCGAGGCCGGTATTGGTAATTTGCGCCTCATCCGGCGCCCGCCCGGGAAATGAACGTGAAAGCAAACCCGAATACCACGCCGCGCCCGGCACTCCCTCGAGCAAACCCCTGAGCTGTCCAGAATCAAGATAAATATAAGCCTGCGGAATGGTAATCGATGTGCATCCGTGCACAAATTCAGGACGGTAGTCCTTCGATTTCAAAAATTGCAGCAGCGGTTCGAGGGTACCGACCAGGCTCGTAAGTTGCGCTACCAACCGAATATTTCTCAAGGTGCGAACTTCCTGGAATGCGGGAAGCGTGGATAAATCATTGCCTCTCGCATCGGACTTGAGCAATTCAACCAAATTTGCCGTGGATGAAATACTCTTAAGCAAATTAAATCCCCCCGGTCGGAATCCGAGATTGATCCAGTCCTTACCATAACTCCATTGTCCCTCTGGAATCTCGCGATTAAGCCTATCGGCAATCGAGGTAGGAATTGTTTCCAAGAATCCCTCCGCTTGCGCATAGCTTGAGGTAACTGCAAAAGGGATGCGCCTACGCATAAGGTGCTCAATGACCACCTCGGTCTGTGGTTGATTTTCCGCTTTTGAGTTCGGGCCAAAATCCATGAGCACGAGCGCGATGTCGCCACGTTTAAATTCAGTGGTTTCAACCATATCGTAAAATTTTTCCGCCGACTTCATGCGAGCGGGAGGCAAGCTCACCCGGTAGTAGAGAGGGGCCGCCAATGCAATAAAGACAAGCGCATAGATTAACCGTCGATCGAGGTTACGAATATCAAAACCAGCTCTCATTTGTAGGATTCCGCCTCTATCGTAAGCCACATACGAAACGCCATAATCAGACCGGCAATGGCCGCCCCCATTTCTATAGCCCTGGATGCAGCGGCATTTGGAACCTGCAAGAGCCACTGCCGCAGCTCTGGAAAGTCCTCCCAAAGCCATAACCCAAATGGAATTTGGCCGAGCATAACCAAGAATGCGGCAGCGATCATAAGAACCGATTCGACCGACTTAACTCGGAATGCCCGATAGGCCGCAGCGGCGATGTAAAATCCCAGAAGAGAAAACATCGCAGCACCAAGGGACACATACAAACCCTCAAAGAACAACTTGAAGATGCCGCGTTTTACGGAACGTTCATAGATAAAAGTACGCAACTGAAGATAGGAAATCCCGAGCGCGCTGAGTGCCTCGCCCAGACGCCGCGCCTCTGCAATCTGGTCCGCATGCAAAGGCCCGAGGCCAAGCGCCGAAAGCTGCTGACGCACCTGCACGAAGGATTCATGTGTCTCGCTACGAGCCCTTTCGTAGAGACGCCTCGATACTTCATCGCCCTGGACCTGATAGTCAGATTCCACTAGCGCCAATTCGCTTTCCACTTGTTCTACTTGCAAAGTGGCCGCTTGCATAAACTTTGACAAGCGTATCTCAATCGGAGGCACTTCCAATGCGCCATGCTTATAGTCGGCCTCAATACGCACGGCAAAATCCTTCAGTACTGCAAGCTCCTCACTGCGCCGAGAAATATCTCGCGTGGCACCCCAATCGACAAAGGTCACGAGGATCATCAAAAGAAACCCGCCCAAGAGTGACAGGCTAACACTCCACCCCTTGCGCAGAAAAACCACGCGAGAACCATGAACCATGACAATATTGATAAGGCCAAGACCAAGGGCCATGCTCCCCAGAACAATAAAGCCGTTAGCCACCGGCTCCTGATAGTCAGCAAGACTAAAACCGCCGACTAGCCGGCCGGGACTCTCGGGATCGGGAGAACCTCCAATTCGTTCAGGCAGCACAAAATATAGAAAATAGTAAATTCCCCCAAGAAACGTACACAATCGAATGAGTAATCGCCGATAATTCATTATTATTTTACCACCATTCGCGAGTGATCCAGTGATGCACGTTCTCGATCTCCTCTCCCGGTGCATAGAACACTGCCAAGGAATTAAAAGTAGCAATCCCAACACCAATGAGGATCAAAAAAAGAAACAGAAGCTTCGCCCGGTCTTGACCATATAAACTGCCGAGCTGAATAGGCTCGCGGGTAAGGTATGCCGACGCGCCGAATATCTCTTCGCCGATCAGGGTATAGTCGCAGGTGCAAATAAAAAAGGGCACCTGTTCCGGAGTGATACTGCCGGCTACCTGCATCGCGCCAACCTGCTGTCCGGCCTCGGCAAGGATTAATGATTCAGCCGCAAACTCGCCCAAGAGCACGGCGGTAGCCACCTGTTCTCGATGAATAAGGCCCATGTAGCCTGCCGCATAGGCAAACTGCTCGCCCGATAAATACTCCAGACTTTTTGGATCAAAACTAGAAATACGTCCCTCAGCCCGATAGGCATCTCGCGTTACCTCTTCGACAATCGGAAGTACCTCTGCGTCACGTTGCGGTAAAATGAGCCGTGATTTGTAGCGAGCGGCCTTGCGGGCTATGTAATGCAGCACCCCCAGACAAGCCCAAAGAACGGGGCCGACACCGGACATGCCTGTCGAAAACGATATCGGGCGGCCCAATTCAGCCGACCTTCCGACTGCCTCATCAATGGCATCAATTCCCGCTATCCGCCGAATGAATAGGTCTTTGCCTTTGCGGCTTCTTCCAATATAGATCAGTACGAGGCCAATAATAATGGCCATAAGAATGAGAATACCGGGAGTGGCGTGCTCAACCCCCATCATAGGCCCTCCTCACCTTCTGATTCCAAGACCTCGATTAGTCGTTCTATGTGCTCGGAAGATTCAAACAGATTCACCACTAAGCCACTATTTCTCGTGCCTATCAGCACTGCCATAGCCGGTTGCAGGACCAAAGACATGGCGTGCATGACTCCTCGCAAGGGCTTGTGCATTTCAAGAAGGGCCAGTGCCGGCTCCCTAAGACCCAGCGAGCGAACCCTCTGGGCGGCTGAAATGACAAAGGAATCTACGCTGGGTTCTATCATGAAGGCAGTGTACGAAAGGGCGGAAGTGGCGAAAAGAACAAAAATGCTCTATAAGACTCGTTCTTGGCATCTGATGAGCCTTTCCTATGCCCCACTGTACGCTTGAATACTCAGCTAATGTTCCGGATCGGGTCGACTTTCGCGTCTTTTTTGGAGAATTGCACCGGCTTATGGTGGAGACCGGCGAAATTCGCCTCAATCAAATTAAAAGTCGCTGGATATGTCACCAAGATTTCATGGTTGGAGCGGGCGGCGCCGATAAGGGCTTTGTTTATTTGCATATCGCCATGCTGAGTGGCCGCTCTGAGGCTTTACGAAGCTCACTCGCGAAGTCTGCTCTCGGTCTTGTCGCGCAGTACTTTCCACTGGCGCAAACCAGGTTGTCGTGCTCAATCACGGTGGAAGTAAGGGAAATCAATCGAGAAACGCATTGTAAATTAACCCCGTGATAAACTGGTTGTCACACAAAAGAATACATAGCTCACTATTTTCCCTGCAAGCTCAGTCTCTGCTTTCGCAGGCGAATCAGCTCCCGCTGAAGCCCCTCGTAATCGTCAAAGCGCGTTTCCTCAATCAATGCCAACTTCCTCTGCACATCAAGCTCAAATGCAGAGCGTTCTTGGCCGTTTCTTGTTCCCAACTCTTCGTGTAAGTGGTTGAGTTCGGCCAATTGCTTTTGAAGCTGACTCTCGCGCCCTAGAAAGTTTTTAGGACTAGCGTGATCCCTGGTGATAGCAAATAGACGTCGAAGATTGGTAATATCCTTATCCAAGGCCGCGGCTTCCTGCCGAAATCTCTCGGCATCCTCCTTTACTTCAACAATGCGTCCCAGATTGGCTATGATATCCGCATCCGCTCGTAGCCGTTCAAGACTTTCATCCTGAGCCCGCACTTGGAGCTGCCAACTCCTCAGCACATCCTTGCGACTCAGGAGCAACGCCCTCACTCCGTCAATCGACTGACTAATAGTTTCCGTGTGAGAGGGCGCATACGGCTCGGGGGGCAGCAGTGCCGCGTATTTTTGATCTGCCTGAAGTATAACGCCAACCAAATCACCCGACTGCAGATGACCACCATCGATCCGCG
>CAZPBV010000060.1:0-5626 GCA_964584675.1 uncultured Bdellovibrionales bacterium | reverse complement strand
CGCGTTCCCACCATTCCACTAAAGGAGTTTCCATCCGGGCCCTTTTCGGAAGTTACTACTATTCCCCGATAACGCTCCACATCGCCTCGGGTGTGAGCAATCACAAACAAGGCACGAACAGGCTCAAATGGAACAGAAAAAACCCTGCTGATATACACGGATGTAGAACCCGCGACCCCAACGGTCGCCCCGGCCGAGCGAGAATCGGGAGCCTCATCGGCCAGCACGGTTAAAGCCGGGCACGACACATACATTGACACTATGAAGCAGAAAGAAAGTCGTAATAAGGAAATCATTTCCACCTCTTTGGAGGGCTCATACGCGCCCGAAAATCGAGAGCCTCATTATTTGTACCAGTCAGTTCTCGAACCTTCCGTCGTTCATCCTCAATCTGCTGTTTAATATCTACAATATGAAGGGCTCGCTCATGAGCCGCCTCAAGTTCGATGTCTGGCTGCGCATGCGCCAAGTCAACCGATGACTGTACCCATAGCCAATCCTTTTCCAAAGACTCTCGCGCAAGAGCAACTAACTTACCCGACTTGGTGACTCTCTGGGATATATCAAAGGTCGACCACAATTTCGCAACCTCTTCGCGCTTTTCCTTCAGTGCCGCCCGTGCTGCTTCATACTCCTGCTGCGCAAGGCCATACTTTTCATTGGCCTTGGCCTTAAGCCGCTCCCCTTCGTCAAGAATAGCGGTCAGCTTCTCGATCTCAGTCCGCTGTAACGGCACCTGTTTTTGGGCAAGCTCTATCTTCCCCTCAACCGAAGCCAGCTCTGATTTCAAGAGCAACCATAGCCGTATGCTGGTAATCTCCTCCTTGCCGCCTTCGTCCAGCGATACAAGAGACTTAAGAGCCCACGAACCGCTCTCCCCGGACTGTGCGCCATACACGCTGCCGACATAACTTCCATCGTCCTGCGGAATTCCTGTCAGCGCCGACTTGCCGTGCGGGCCTTCAATGCCAATAGGCAAAAACCATTCGGCCCGATCCGCCATACCAGCTGGAAGATGCACCTGCGGACTCCGTGACTGCGACGGAACAGGATTCACCCACTGGGGATCCCAGCCATCGGCAACCACACTGACAAAAATCTGGTCGCTCTCAGGCACAGCTTCCACATACATCGGCACGGGCCCGGTATCGGCGGAAAATCGCACCGTCCCCAAATAGGCGCCCGGGGCAAGTCGTGGGAATCGCTGATTGACCTCGCGCCAAAAAAAGAAGCTCACCAGTGCCAAAGCAACCAGCGCGCTTGCCGCCAAGAAATGCGGAAGATATCGCCTATTCCGAATACCCATCATGAGCGAATTGTGACATCACGAGAGCAAAGTTTCAATGAATTCCATTATCTGCCGCGTTGTTCGCGCAGTTGCTCACGAATACGGCGCAAGCGTGATTTTTCAAAGGCATTATCAAGCATCATAGCATACTCTACCAACTCATGGCAGATGCGCTCGGAAAACGGATCCTCCTTGGAATCGCAGAAAAAATGAGCCATACGAACAAAGCTCTTGAGCCCCGAAGTAAGCTCAGCCACAAATTCCTGAGACGATAGCTGCGCGCGACACTTCTCCGCTCGATCATGAACTTTGTTGATGTGCTCTCTCACCAATCTGGCAAATGTTGCGGACTTATCATCTGAACCTAAAATTTCTGGGCTTAAATCCACACCGTCTTGAATTTGCAGAAATACCTGCTCCATTGCTCCTGTCGAGAACGGAGGAATAATAAAGCCATGGGTGCCATTCTTGAGAAGCTCAAAAATTGTCTCCCCATGAGGTTTCATAGCAATGGCTATCAGTAGTGGATCCTTGGTTATCTTCTTGAGGTACTCGACTAAATTGACGGCGCTGATTCCCGGCTCGACGCGTTCCATGTCAAAAAGCACCAGCGAAGGCTGGCCATCTTTCGCATCGCGAAGGGCCTGGGAGAAAGTGGGCGCACTGGCAATAGTGGTGAATCCAATATTGAGAAGCATCTGGCGAACTTGGCTCCCGACAGTGCCGGCAGCTATGACCAGAACGGGCAGACGATGGCGGGCTTCCTTGGAATTTACAGATGATGGCAGTTGCATATCCTTGATTTCTCTTGCTTGCCGGCCTTTGAGCCGTCACCGCTCCCGTCCATCGAAGGTTTCATGCTTGCTTCCCCTGTAAGCCAGATCCAACTAAGGATAAGAGCCCATAACACGCTCTAACCCTCTATCGGAGAATCAGGAGTTTTTCTTGAGCATTTAGGTTGGGGCATTTACAGGGGTCCGGCCATTGGGTCAAGATGCCAGAGCCATGGATGCTACCCTCACTCTCATAGGAGCACACTTGTGTTTCCATTCACGAAAAGCCCGGGGACTGCTCTTAACTTGGGGAATCAGGCATCAGTATATTAGAATATCATTTGCTTCCTCGAAAGCTGTTAGGCGGATCGCTCCTGAATCGGTTTACCACGGCACACCTCTCTTGCTTCACGGGGTACGCACGGTTGAGGACTTTCGAGCTTTTCTACTCTATATTGACAGTGAGTTTCAAAATTGCCGGCTCGCTGGTAGTACACCTGAACAATTGGACCAATTGTTTCAAATTCTCGATCAGCTCGATACCTCGGTATTCCCCCTTCTCATGGCTCCGGCTCTGGTTGCTTGGGCTGAGAAACCTGGTTTTGCAAAGCTTTTACGAAGGTTTAGGGTGCGAAATCGCATCCCTCGCGAAGCCCGCGATCCCCAAACTCGACGGTTGACTTTCGAGAGATCTCTCTCCACGTTGGTCGATGTCGTGTCGGCTTCCCAACTACCGAGCCGCTATCAAGAAGTGCTTGAAGCATGCGCCGCATCAGTTCTTTTCGGATTACGCTCCCTCCCCCAGTGGTGGTCGATAATTGAATCACATGACCGGGCAAACGCTATCACCAAACGGTTCATATCTAAGATTTCAGTGGCGCGTGGAACTTCTTCTGCTCTTGAGGCGCCGCGCGGATGCCCGAATCGCTCTGCCGGGTCGTAGAGATGAAAATTTGCTAAAGCTAGTCGCGGACTCGGGTCCGAGTAACTGGCTCCTTGCTCGCACCAGCGCAACGGTGGCCTTGGCAATCCGAAGTTGCTGCAAACTAGTCATTATAGTCGTTATCTTCTCCTTCTTGCCGCGCACCCGGACCCTCACTTCCAAGCGGATTCTATATCCCGGGGGAGTCTTTTGGAGAATCGCTACGACGTGAGATCCATCCAGTTGTAAGACAGGAGGCTCTCCAACGACTGGCAAAACCGTCGGCGTAGGGGTCGCTCCTGGATTGCAACTTGCGCCATCGCTATGGGCCGAGCCGTTTGGGTTAACTTCACACGTTGGTGTCACCGGATCGTTCGGGACCGGCTGTGTAGGTGTTTGAGTGGGCATCGCTGTCGGCTCCGCTATCATGGTAGGAGTTGCTGGAAGGACGCATACTCCACCCACGGGTGCAACCAGAGCTGGATTGAGCGGACATCCGTCCACACAATCGGGCGTACCATCAGAATCAGAGTCTTCCTCCTTGAGACTGCATCCGCATGCGCCGCAGCGAGGAGGGGCGGTCGATTTGACCCCCTCTACCGAATCGAAAACAGCTCCTCCTGGAATATGAAAAGTCACCGGACCAGGATACTCGCCGGCCGGAAAGAACCACATTCTGAGGTTATGATCGCCACCCCCACTGGAGTAATCGAATCCGGGGTCGCCATCAATGAGAATCTCTCGATTGGATACAACTCCTGCAATGCGGTGCCCAAACGACCAGCCATTCCCATAGGTCACCAACACTGTCTGCCCGGTAAGAGCTGTCCCGCCCGGCAAGTCTCGGTCAACCACCAAGGAATTTCGGCCGTCCCCGCTTCGCACTCGTTTAGTTGCATGAATAACTCCACGATACCCAAAAGACTCGCCGGCAGCTTCAACCAATCGATTGTCAAACTGTACATAGGCTCCGCCAAGAACGCGAAGCCGCGTTACTTGGTTATTTACCACGCGCGCGTGACCAAACTGTCCCGCCACGCAAAAACGCCCCTCAAGCGCGCAGACGGCAAGATGTGGCGGCTCGCCATAAGGCGACCACAAATAGTAATCCGTGGCACCCTCCCCTAGGTGCACCGCTAAAGCAACGGCGGATGGATCGCTCGTTGCCAATCGCTCAATACCTGAAACTCCTCTCGAATTGAGATAAGGCTCGTATACCGAGACAAAAAACTCTGGTGAGCCACCCGACACCGTGCGGTCAATGACCATATAGTCCTGAAGGGGCGGCAAATCCGTTGAATTATTCAATGGGGAGGAACGCGCCCGTCCGCGAAATACCTGCGCACTCCCCTCCAGCAGGGTAGTAATGCCCAGCTTTTTGCCACCATCAGAAGATGGATATTCGAAAACTGCTTGCGCATCGAGGGGCTGACCGATGAGCTGCTCGGTCAGTTGTATTTGTCCCAGCCATCGGTTACTCACCGGCGCTGATTGGCTATTTGGGAAGGTAAGATTGTACCCATTAGGGAAATAACGTCCGTGGAGAGGGAGCGAAAGCCGGGCCGGCTGTTTCGTCTTCACCCGAAACAGATCAATCACATAGCTATTTTCGGAACTATCACCTGGGAACCCGGAAACCGCCACGAGCCTACTATAGTCCTCGGCATAATTCCTATAGGCGTCGGTGAGATTGACCGCAACAACCTGGAGCGCCTGATGCAATTCGTCGCCGCTATCAAAGAGCAGTAGATTGTTGTGCATGTTGCCATCAATCGCGCCGGTGAGGAATCGGTCCTGGTCGCTCAGTGATTGGTACTGTTCTTGCTCAACCCGATCTCCCGGAATGTACGGCCACGGATCGCGCCAGCGCCACCCGTCCGCAAGCTGCTCAGCGCCATCAATGAGCACGACGTTCTGGTTGGCCGTTGATTGGTTCCAATATCGGAGCAAGGCAAACTTACCATCATATCCCGTTCCGCCGAGAAGCTCTTGCCCATTTGCCCATACCATCAGGTGACCTGCAGCACGATGATTGTGTGAGCGGGTACGTGCAAAATGGAAGCGCAACTGAAATTGGTTTTCACCCGAGCCACGAGCGAGAATAGCGTGCCCAAAGCCACCAAATAGGAGAGAAGACTGCGCTTGAGATGTGCAGGTTGCATATGGATAGATGGCTGTTTCATGAATAATCGGCCAATGTAAGTCAGGATAGCAGCTATCGCGCAGGGCGCTTCTAATTCTTTCCATGAGGTCGCCATATTCCTCCTGGCAGTTAAAGTTGGAGATCGTGGGACGATCGAGAACCGGCTCAAATGGAACATGTGCAAATCCCGCCGGATCTGAGTAGCCATTTATGAAGCGGCAATATTCCGGACGGATGAGTTTCCCTCCAAGGTCTTTGCCATACGAGTATCCCTCTCCATCCATCCCGTCATATGAGAACTCTTCAAACAAAAGTTTTGTCAGCAGCCATGTTGACAAATGCACCACTTTGGGAAGTTCCAAAAGCCGGCCAACAATCGCCAAAAACTGCGGCCGATAGTAGGAGTAATTCCATAGGCTGGCCTGTCCCTCCTTCATATCGGTTCGCATCAAATCAAGAAGAAACTCCTTGGCTAAAGAGCGTTCTGCTAGGCTCATAGT
>CAZPBV010000059.1:11759-12828 GCA_964584675.1 uncultured Bdellovibrionales bacterium | reverse complement strand
GTCAAGGCCGCTTCACCAAGCAGCGCTTGGACGCCGCGCTCAGCGCCAGTAATATGCCGGGAATCATTCAGGAGTTGCAAGGCCAGGTCATAGTTGAAGTAGGCCCGGGAACCATGACTGGGATAGCAATTCTTCTCCCCATTGCAGAACCACACGTAGACGCATCCGAAAAGCCCATTACCGGAAAGCAGAACCCCAACCGACCCGCCGAGATAATGATCGTCGATGACGATGCGATGGTACTCACCACCGTTAGTGCGCTCCTTCAGGACGCAGGTTTTCCCTGCTGCGTCGCCGACACACATGAACGGGCGATGGCCACCTTAAAATCGAACGGACATTCTCTTCGGCTTATCTTGCTGGATGCCCTCATGCCCGGCATGGATGGGGCAACGCTCCTTAAGCGAATTCGCAAGATTGCGCCACTTCTTTCAGTTATTGGATTTAGTGGAGCCTCAACCGACGCCACCGACCCCATGCTTAAAGCGGGGGCCTTAAGGATTATTCAAAAGCCTGTCGCTCCTGAGACACTCGTTGAGGTTGTTAAAAATGTGCTCGGGACGTCGCGCGAAGCAGCCTAATGGGCTAATAAAGTTAATGAAAAGTCCGAGGTCACCGCCTGATGCAAGTCAATAATAACCATTAATAGCTATTGTGCAGGTTGGTAGGAGCCTCCTGACATTGAGTGGCTGCGAGGTTAACAAATGGTGGAATATCAAGTGATTACGCGTAAGCTTTTAGATTAGCGTATTGCTTAGTATTATTTGGTTTCTGGCATGTTTCAACTTTTTGAAAGATTACTTTTTGAGGCCATCCGTTGGTTCTATAGCCAGCCTCAGCTTTTCGGGATTCTCTTTCTAGTCGGGCCTGCTCTGCTGCTTTTATTTGTACAGTTTCAGTATAAGAAAAAAACTGTTGTCCCCGGCAGTATAAGCCTCTTCTTTTTCATCGCGGGGTATCTGCACTTTTTCAATAATGCCAAGGTTGTTGAAAAAATGAATGAGCTCTTGACTCTGGTGATCTCAACAGGGGGGGTGCTGAAGCCCGTCCCCGTACTGGAACCCCTGTT
>CAZPBV010000059.1:3404-11749 GCA_964584675.1 uncultured Bdellovibrionales bacterium | reverse complement strand
CGCTCTTGTCATGTATGTTGCTTCATTCTTAATTCACAGCTGGAACGAGTACCGTAAGACTGGTGTTGTTATTGGCGACTGGTCCATTAAGGATATTGTCGCCCCTAAACAGCGCCGCCCTCGACGATCTCTTACCAATGAGTTGGGATCCGGCGATTTAGCTGACTCCGAACAAATTGCTAAGTGGACCAAGTCATCGGGCAAAAAGGGAGATACCCCGCTGCATGTTACCGATCTGAGGGGCAGCAATGGTATCGCTTTCAAGACTGCCAAACTCGTTCTTCCGCGCGAAGAACGTAATCGACACGTTTTGGTTATCGCTAAGACCGGTAGTGGAAAAACAACCAAACTGATTCTCCCCGTGCTCTACGAGGACTGCTTGGATCCTGATCGCTCGGTGATCGTTCTCGACTCCAAGCCGGAAATGTGGCGCAAACTCGCGACGATGACGCGGCGTTACAACCCAAACAAGAACATTTTTCTTTTTAACCCGCTCGATACGGCTCGGTCCCTCAGTTGGAATATTCTCTCAAAAATTGAGGATGACACCGATTGTAAACTCATTGCCAACACCATTATCATGGCGACCGATCAGCCTCAGGCTAAGTCGGACAGCCCATTTTTCCGAAATAATGCTCTCGCTATTTTGAATTCGGTCATGGTGGGGTTGCTGCACGATCCCAACGAAACTCTCTCGATGCCACGAATTCATGAGCTTGTGCAATCGGGCATGAAGCCGCTTTGCGATTGGCTTGAGGCCCACCCGCACGCATTGCGGAATACACGCACGTTTGTTGAACTGGCTCGCTCAGGTTCGCAAAACGCGGACACTATTATGTCTGAGCTCAGCATGCGGCTAAGCGCCTGGGATCTTCCTGCTATCCGCGCCACCACCGCCGTGGATGAACTGGATATTGAGTCACTTGTCACCAAGCCGACTTTGTTCGTCATTGAATTGCGCGAATCTGAATTAGAAATGTTGCGCCCCATGGCGAACGTCATCGTGGTTGAACTGCTGCGCTATCTTACCAAGTACGCGGAGCGGTGCCCCGGTGTCTGCCTGCCGCGCCCGGTAGGATTGGTGATTGACGAGTTTGCGAGCGCCCTCGGACGGTTGCCTGATATCCACGTCAAGCTGAACACCCTGCGTTCGCGAAACGTCAGTATCGTCGCCTCAATTCAATCCATTGCGCAAGTCAAAGCAAACTATGGCGAGCAAGCTGACTCGGTTCTCGCCGGGTTTAGCACCAAGATCTTCATGCCGGCTCTTGATATTCAAGACGCCGAGTGGGCTTCAAAAGAAACCGGCCAAATGACAATTCGCTTCCAGACAGCCTCCACCGGAAGCAACAAGAAGCTCATAGAATTTTTCGCCTCGAAAAACGATAGCGTTCAGGAGCAAGTTCAGCAACGGGCGGTGCTCACTCCCGATGAAATCGGGCGCCCCGTTGATAATATCAATACTTTCTTTTTGCCAAACACGCCGGTATTTCAGGGCCACTTGATTCCATTTTACAAAATTCCGGAGATGCTCAAGCGTATCACTGAATTCGACTCCGAAGAACTGGAACTGAGGCTGCGACAGGAGGCTATCAAGTACGAGGACTCCTTACCGGCAGGCAGCGGTGCCGCGCCGGTAATTGGGACAGGCGTGGTTGGTGCCAATGGTCTTCCGCCGGGCATTACGGACACGCGCGGATGGACCGAAGAGCAAGTGCTTACCAAACTTAACGAAACAAAGAGCAAACTTGATTGGGACAACACCACCGGCAGTGCCCGCAAGTGGTGGGAAGCTTTTGAAAACGAGAATAAGCACCGTAATGCTCTGGTCTTAAGACTGGCTGAAGAACTGGCCACCAGAAAGGCAACCATCACGGAGTTCTTTCTTGCCTACGTATATAGCAATACGGACAATATACAGGCCAACTTGTGCTACCTTGACTATACGCGCCTCAAGAAAGAAGAAGAGCGCAAGAAGAAGGAAGCTGCCGCCAAAGCACGCGATACCGCGGCAACTGCTCCTAAGACCCAAGCTGCGGCGTAGTCCCGTCACCAAATGGCTTGATCAAAATGACGCCTCATAGAGCGATCTTTGGTTATCAGGACACTATCATTTCTCCGAGCCTGAGCGACAAGCAAACGATTGAGAATCCTTTTAACCTCTTTGCCAGGGGTCCCTGTCTCAACTTGCCCAAGCCAAAGCGCAACATGAGTATCTAAATGCGCTATCATGATTTATTCCATTTCATTCGCGGGCGGTTTTTCTGCCGCGACCATAAAATACGCAATTTTCGTATTGAGTATTGCGCTCCCGATTCTCATTAAAATTTCAAACCGGCCGTTCTTTAGGGACATAGAGGAATTAGTTCGGCTCGTGCGAGGCGAACACCAAAAGGATTTGGACCTATGCCGATCACGGCTGCAAGCAATGTTAACTCCCTTCACGCTGCCAACCAGCTTGCACGCACCACTGCAGATTTATCAAAGACATTCGAACGGCTCTCGTCAGGACTTCGAATCAATAGCGCCGCCGATGATCCGGCCGGCCTGGCTTTGGCGGATAGTTTACGATCCGACGCCCGGATTGCCTCAGTAGCAATACGCAATGCTAATGACGGAATTTCATTGACCTCTGTTGCTGATGCCGCGCTTGACGAGATTGGCGACATGTTGACGCGCATGGCAGAACTTGCCACCCAAAGCGCCAATGGCGTCTATACCAACTCCCAACGTTCCGCCCTGTCTTCAGAGTTTGTGGCGCTGGGATCTGAGATAGAGCGCATCGCAAAAACCACCACCTTCAACAATTTGAACCTTCTGTCCAACAGTCAAAACATTACACTGCAAGTTGGATTGGATGGCACGAGCAACTCACGAATTACACTAACAGCGGTTACTGGAACGTTGTCGGCGCTCGGTCTCTCAAGCGGCGGGAGCGGCGCATTAACGTTCTCCATTATTGACAACACCTCAACTCTCGCCCAACTGGCGTCGCAAAACGCGGTCAGCGCAGTGAATTCGGCAATTACCTCGCTCGGCAATATTCGTGGTCTCCTCGGCGCAGCTCAGAGCAGGCTAGACGTTGCTGTCAACTATCTTACCGTGGCGCGCGAGAATTATATCGCTGCCGAAAGCCGAATACGAGACGCTGACGTGGCCCAGGAAGTGGCGGAAATGGTTCGGCTCCAAGTGCTACAGCAGGCAGGCACGGCAGTTCTTGCTCAGGCCAATCAGCAGCCGACCCTCGTCCTTGACCTGCTCAAATAACCTATGACCGGACGGCCTGCGGCTCTTACACGGCAATAGTCTGCCGAAACTCTGCAACCTTTACATTCCAGCCAAAATGCGACTCAATGGTCGACTTGAACGATTGAGCCGTATCGGGCTCTCCGTGCACCACCATTACCTGTCCGGGAGCGCCCGTCCCGCTTGCCAGCCAACGCACCAGTTCGCTTCTGTCAGCATGGGCGCTTAAACCAGATATTTCGGCAATTTCCGCCCTGATAGGAACCTCTTCGCCGAAGATCCTCACTGATTGAGAACCGCTCTTAATCCAGGCGCCGCGCCCGCCGGGAGGCTGAAACCCTACAAAAAGGATAGTGTTTTGCGGTTTGTCGACTCGATGCTTCAGATGATGTAAGACACGTCCTCCCGAGAGCATGCCGCTTGCAGAAATGAGTACCATGGAATCCGGAATGCTATTGAGCCTCTTAGATTCGTTCCTGTCACGTACAAAGTGCAGCTTAGACGGTTCAAACGGATGCTTTCCTGCCATCAATAATTTTAAAGCCTCTTCATCATAGTCGGCGGGATTATTAAGGTATATTGATGTGGCATCGGCGGCCATTGGACTGTCGATGACAATGGGAATATCAGGAATACGCCTCTGCGCCTTTAACTCACGCAGATAGAATAGTAAGTTCTGAGTTCTGCCAACGGCAAAGCTTGGGACCAGCACAACTCCGCGCCTCTGCACTGTACGGTTAATGATGGTCGCTAGCTGCTCACGCGGGTCTTCGGGCGGGTGCTCGGTGTCGCCATAAGTTGATTCAACCAGGAGCAAGTCACCAAACTCAATTTTTTCCGGATCTTTGAGAATGGGGACGCCAAATCGGCCAACATCTCCGGAAAAGTTGATTACCCTTCCCCCTATTTCCAATCGAATCGACGCGGCTCCTAGAATATGGCCGGCTGTCGCCCACTGGGCTGTTATTCCGGGTAGTACCTCGAGAGATTTTCCGAACCGCACCACGCGGAACAAGGAAAGCGCCTGCTCAGCATCCTGCTTGGTGTACAAAGGAAGGGGTGGATGATGCCGTGACCTCCCTGTTTCGCCGCGATACTCGGCCTCTTCCTCCTGAAGCGCGGCAGCGTCCATGAGAAGCACCTGGCTCAGTTCCCGCGTGGCCTTAGTGCAATATATAGGGCAGCGTAATCCTTGATTCCAAAAACGCGGCAACATGCCGGTATGATCGACATGCGCGTGTGTAATCAGGCAGGCGTCGACCTCGGAGGTTACTTCCGGAGAAAGCTTCTCCCAATTGCACTCTCTCCAAGCTCTATCGCCTTGAAACATGCCGCAATCAACTAGTATGCGCCGTGTCTCGCTGCCGACCGCCGAATAGGTTACCAAGTACTTAGAACCCGTAACCGTGCCAGCAGCTCCCAAAAATTGAATTTCAACACTCATACCTATACTTGACCCCGCAGAGGCCGTACAAACTAGGCAAATTGAATGGCGGCCGGTATATGTTCGTCTTAGCAGTAAGTTCCTGATAGATCAAAGGAAACATGCTGGCAGCGGTTTTGCATTCCTATCATTAAGGCCAAAAAAGAGGAAAATTTTGCCGCGTTATGCCGCTGATTAACTTTTCAGGTATCGCATCAGGAATCGATTCTAACGCGCTTATCGACGCCATTCTGGCCGCCGAGCGGCAGGTTAAGGTTGATCCGCAAGAGAAGAAAATTAAAGAACTTGAAGACACGAACACGGCCCTTTCGTCCTTCAAATCGAAACTCTCCACACTTCAGGACATTCTTGAAGATTTTTCATCAGTAGGAGGGGGGCCGCTGGTCAAGGAAGCGGTATCAAACGACTCAACCTACGTTACGGCCACCGCGGCTAATAGCGCGGCCAACGGCAGCTATACCATTTCAAACATTCAAAGTCTGGCAAAATCGGCCACCTATTCAACCGGGGGCACACTCACCTACTCGTCTGCAAGCGACAAGATAGCCCCCGGCATGGGATCCACCAGCTATAATGTAACTATCACCATCGGAGAAGGCACGGGCAATACACAAACATTCAATATCGCTGTCAACGACCAAACAAGCCTCAGTGACTTTGTTACCTCCTTTAACTCGTCAACTTCGAGGGCAGTTGCCACGGTGGTCAACGCGGGAAGCACTTCATCGCCAAACTATAAAGTCCTCATGACGACTAACGAAACCGGCCTATCCCGAGGCAAAATCGATGTTGTTGTTGACCCCGTCATACAAGCAAATGGCGGTGGCTCAACGGTATGGGATACTCCCGAAATCGACCAAGCAACGGTGGCACGATTTCAGATGAGCGGCATTGTCAGCGGCACCGATTATATTGAACGCGACTCCAATCAAGTTAGCAATCTCATCCCCGGAGTGACCTTTACCCTCAATAAGACTTCAGATCCGACAGATTCATTTACCATTACCGTTCAGGACAACGTCTCCGGAACAACCGCCAAGGTCCAGGAGTTTATCGACGCCTACAATGACCTCATCGCGTTCATACATGAGAATAACTCCATCGAGTCGAACGAAGTCGGCAGCAATATTGTTAACACCTTTGGACCCCTGGCAACCTCAAGAATAGACGACAATTTTGTGGTCTCTTTGCGTGCCGATATGACAGCTTCGGCGTATCTGAACACTGGGAATTCTTCTAGCGCCACCAACCTCATTCGCATTTTCTCTGATATCGGCATTACAACCGATAGCGGCCCCTATAATCCGGACACAAAAAAAGGCGGTGGAACCCTCAAGTTCGTCTCCAGCTCCACCAATCCCGACGACTATCCGTTTGAGAAGGCGCTGACCACCGAGCCTCAATCAGTTAATCAAATTTTGAAGAATCTCGGAGATCGAGCCGGAAGAGTTGAATTCACCGACCCAACAAGCGGCGATAAACGGCCCGGCACCGTTCAACTGTACGTGCGCGCCAACGGCATTATTGAGACCAGCGTACAATCCAATAAGGATCTTATTAAGGATATTAATAGCCGTATTGCGAGGGCCGAAGCTTCTCTTACCCAACAGGAACAGTCTCTGCGAGCACGCTTTGCACGGCTCGAATCCTTGTTAGGAAAAATGCAAAATACACAGGCCTCATTATCGAGCGCTCTTTCCTCGCTTCCATCGACTCGCCGCTAACCGGAACTTCTCACTCCGTGGTGAGAAGATAAAGTTAACTTACTGAGGTTATTGAATAAAATTAATAGAGCTCAAGATTCTTAAAAACCTTCCGACTTGCTTTGATAAGCCCAAGGAACGTGGCTGCAAGGAAGTTGGCAATGGTTGCCCCAATCATTAACTTTTCAGGAATTAGTTCAGGCATCGACTCAGCGTCCCTCATAGACGCCCTGATTTCGAGAGAACGAGAAGCCCGCGTCAGGCCGCTTGAACAGAAGGCATCCTCAATAAAAGATACTAACGACAGCCTTGGAAAGTTGGCGGATCTCATTGGAAACTTCAAGAGCGCAGCCGAGAAGTTTCGGCTGGTGAACGGCGGCGCTCTCAGCAAGCTTGGAACCTCCTCCGATGAAACTGTGCTGGCAACAACTGCGAGCAGCTCGGCAAATAGTGGGGCATACAGCCTTACCGTGAATCAATTGGCGCGCAACGCTACGTATACGCTCGCGTCAAACGGCACGACCTATACCTCAGCCGATCAAGCTATCAATGCAAACATTAACGACACAGACCCCAATAGAGACGTAACTATAACGGTGGGCAACGGAGCAGATCAGGAGGCAGTCTCTATAAACCTGACAAGCGCCACAACCCTGAACCAGTTCGTATCCGAATTCAACGCCACCAGCACCAAGGCGGTTGCATCGGTGGTTAATGTCGGCTCCTCTTCATCACCGGATTACCGCGTCGTCATTACAAGCAACAATACCGGACTTTCGAAAGGCGAGCTTGCTGTCTCGGTGGGCAGCGAAATCTCCGATCCGGATGGAAACGCGCTTACCGATGATGGGGCCTTTAACAGCAATACCGTTTCGCAAGCCACGGATGCCGAATTTTCAATTTCTGGAATCGGCAACATTACTCGATCAACGAACTCTGTGAGTGACGTCCTCCCCGGACTTACTTTTGAGCTCAAGGGCCTGGGCGATGCAACGGTCAAGGTTGAAGACGATGCAAGCGGTACGGCCGCAGTTCTTCAAAAGTTTGTCGATGCCTACAACGACCTTAAGAACTATATTGACGAACAGGATGCCGTTACAGAAGAAGGTGAAGGCACAGACAAAATCAACGTCTTCGGGCCCCTGGCCACTTCATCGATTGATGAGAACCTGCTTTCTCTCATTCGAACCTCATTTTCAAACGCCAGTAAAAGCGGCGGCGAAGTAAACACTCTGGCAGATCTCGGCATTACAACCGAACGCGATGGCACGCTCAAGTTTGATTCTGCCATCCTCAGTGAGGCACTCTCGAAGGAACCGACCAGCGTAAGAACAATAACCGAAAATCTCGGCGAAAGTCTGGCTTCAACGACGGGGACCCTGGCTCAGTTCACTCAATTTAACGGCATTATTGATCAGGCAAAGACATCCAATTCATCGCAAATAACAGACATTCAGGACCGTATTACTGATATCGAAGCGGGGCTCTCAAAACAAGAAGAGTCTCTCTACGGGCGATTTAGTCGCCTTGAGGCCCTCATCGGCCAACTTCAGTCAAAGCAGACAGCGTTGACTTCTATACTTCCAAAATAGTTCCTGATATACCGAAGGACATTGAAAATGCTCGAGGCCCCCCAGAAAGACAACTCAGAGGGTTAACACTATACGGGCCGCAAGAACGGTCAGAATCGATGGGATTTTGGCTATCCAAACCGGGCATTTTGATCGTTGGCCGGCATATTTGTGGCTTCAGATGTTCAAATACTTGTGTTGGAATGTTAACGGATTGCGCTCCATCATGCGCAAAGGCTTCGCTGAGATTATCCATCGCGAAGATCCTGATTTTGTTTGTGTTCAAGAAATTAAAGTTGGAGTATCAGACTTAGCGGCAACTATTGCTGAGCTTAAAGAATATGAACCTTTCTACTGCTGCGCTTCTAAACCTGGCTACTC
>CAZPBV010000059.1:2340-3394 GCA_964584675.1 uncultured Bdellovibrionales bacterium | reverse complement strand
GGTGTATTGACCCTCGTGCACAAACGACTCGCTCTCACGCCAACGCTCGTGATGCACAGGCCAAAGCACGGAACCTCCAAGATCGCGGAAATGTTTCAGGAAGAGGGCCGCTTTTTGCTCCTTGAGTTTGAGCCCTTTTCTCTTCTCAATATATATGTTCCGAGCGGAACGTCCGGTGAAGTACGGCAATCTCTCAAAATGGAATTTCTTGAATGTTTTGGGAGTTGGCTTTCTCGTGAAACCCGGCCCCTCATTGTGTGCGGCGACTTTAATATCTGCCATCGTCCTATAGATATTCATCATCCACGCGAGGCTGAAAGGCGTAAGCTAACGGGGTTCTTGCCTGAAGAGCGCGCTTGGATGGATTCCTTTTGCGCCCAAGGAATGACTGATTCCTTTCGCTATTTGCATGGAGATATTCCCAATCAATATACCTGGTGGACTTTTCGAGCTAACGCGCGAGCCAAGAACTTGGGTTGGCGGATCGATTATTTCTTTGTCTCCCCTACCCTGCGCCCCGCCCTTCGATCGGCCGCGATTCTTGACTCCATTCAGGGGTCAGACCATTGCCCGATTACCCTTGAGGTACACTCGCAGCTAATAAATGTACCTGGTTCGTAAAGGCGCTGCATGGTTAAGTATTTTGGCGGCACCTATAAACTGCAATTATTTCAAAACTTTACCTCGTAAGGGCTTTGACTTATCATGAGGGTGAATGCTTCTGCCGATGTGCTCTGCAGGGCTTTTTAAAGGCGCAATGTTGTGTTTGGCTTAAGTTTTCCGGAACTATTGGTTATTTTTGGAGTAGCCCTCATTTTTTTTGGGCCTGAGCACTTGCCCGAGCTGGCCCGAAAATTGGGCAAATTCTCGGCTGAAGTCAAAAAGACATCTGACGCGGTGCGACGCGAGTTTTATAATTCGGTCTACACGCCAATCCAAACAGACATGGATGCCTCCAAGCGAGCGCTTACGACTTTTAAACAGACCCTTAAAGAGCCAGAGCCCCAAGATCCCAATTGCCCTGATTACCAGGCCCGACTGAAAGAGCAAGAAT
>CAZPBV010000059.1:573-2330 GCA_964584675.1 uncultured Bdellovibrionales bacterium | reverse complement strand
GAAGGCTCAGCCGTAAATTCAGCTGAATCTGTTACCGCCACAGGAGATTCTCGTGGAAACAATTGACGGCCCCCCACCGGCAACCGCTGGAGAAATGGGCCTACTCGAGCATTTGGGAGAACTCAGAAATCGTCTTGTCATTTGTTTCATCGCAGTTACCATTACCTCCATAGTCGCTTACTCGTTTACGACTGAACTTTTTTTTCTTCTCAGCAGGCCTTTTTTTGATTCCTTTCCTCAAAACTTACTGATCGGAACTGGTCCAGCCGAGGCATTCGTTTTAAAAATTAAAGTATCCGTACTCACCGGCATTGTCCTGGCAGCTCCTATTGTTTTCTACCAACTCTGGCTGTTTATTGCCCCCGGACTTTATGATCATGAGAAAAAGCTGGTTATCCCGTTTGTTGCTGTGGCTTCCGGGTTATTCGCCATCGGAATATGGTTTTGTTATGTAGCCGTCATTCCAATAGCATTTAGCTTTTTTAAGGAACAGTACGATTCAATCGGTGTTACACCGACTATTCGTTTGAGCGAGCATCTTTCCATGATGGCAACGGCTTTATTGAGTTTTGGGGCTATATTTGAGTTGCCAGTAGTGGCCTTCTTTCTTGGTCGAGTGGGCATTATTACCGACGACACCCTTATTTCCGGCTTTCGCTATGCCGTCGTCATTATTTTTATTATCTCCGCTGTCCTAACCCCTCCCGATGTCATTAGTCAATTTCTTATGGCGGTACCGTTACTGGTGCTGTATGGAATAAGTATTCTGGTGGTTCGATTTACAGGGCGTCCAAGAGACCTTACGGAGGAAACCGAACTGCCGTCAACCGGACCTCGGAACGAAACGAATGACTAGCGACTCGATTACTTCACTTGCTGAACTCACATCGCGTGACCCGAGCTGGCAGCGTGCCCTGGAGATAGTGAGAGAGCATCTAGAGACTTCCTCGCACATGCAGCTGGTCATTCGTTCTGCGTGGAATGGTTCACTGGATAATAAAGAACTCATTCGCATGCTCGGATTTAGTCGAATGAATCTTTGGAGCTTAATTGACGCTGCTGATTTATTGCGGGAAGTGAATCAGCCATCGGCAACCGTACTTGAGCACGCCCTTCATAACTTGGGCATTCGCTATTCGGCTGTTGTTCTGGGAGTCAACCAGGGCTGCTTGTCGGTTCTGCGGCATAAGCTCAATGCGCACTGGAAGATTCTCATGACAGAAATTATGACGCGAATTGAAATTGGCTATCGCCTGGGGGCTCGCGTTTCCTTTCTTGGCCTGGAAGGCGGCGCACTGAGCGGATTTGCCCATGGCATAGGCCTTGGCTTGCTGTATGCCCACAACACTCGCGGCTTCCAGAAATGGTTCTCCAATCCTTCGAATGATTCTGCTCTTGCCGAAGAAGTGTTTGGTTGCCGCCCGTACCAAGTTGCTGCCTTTGCTCTTCAGCAGCTCGGTTTTGGTCACGAAGTTGCTTTCGGCACCGCCCTTGGAAGCGGCAACCTTGTCAATCAGCACATTGAAGTTAGTGATCAGGTATTTGTTTGGAAGGCTGCTGTGCTTTGGGCTGAGGCCTTGCGGGAAGGCCGCAATTATCCGGCTGATTTGAAAGTGCGCCACTTTTTCCCGGAGGTCAGCCCGCCGCATGAAGGACACAAGAACCCAATATTGGAGGCTGTGTACGCGGAAATTTCCCGAATTCGCAAGGAAGGCTCACGCTGGACTTGGCATCTCCCGAAACCAAGTTACGACGCC
>CAZPBV010000059.1:0-563 GCA_964584675.1 uncultured Bdellovibrionales bacterium | reverse complement strand
CGCAATCAGCTTTTGTTTTTCTTGCGTGCAATAGTCTATAGTATACGAGACTATGCACCCCTCTGCTCAAGAACAAATTGTGCGCGGTACCATCCGGCGGGTCACCTTCCATAATCCGGATAATGGTTATTCAGTCCTCCAGCTTCGAGTCAGTGACAGACTGGAGCCGTTAACCGTGGTTGGGTTATGCCCAAAAGCAACTATTGGTGCCCATGTTGTGGCGCGCGGCACGTTCAAAGAGCATCCTCGCTTCGGCAAGCAACTGAGCGCCGTGTCTATTACCGAGACAACGCCAAGTTCGGCTCTCGGCATTCAAACATATTTGGCCAGCGGAATTATTAAAGGCATAGGCGCCAAAACCGCGGAGCGATTGGTGGAAGCTTTTGGTGAAAAGACTCTGGACGTCGTCTATCAAGAGCCCGAAAAAGCGGCTCAAGTGCCGGGAGTTGGCAGAAGTAAAATTGCTACACTGCGGGCGGCGCTGGCGGAGCAGCGCGAAGTTCAAGAAACAATGCAGTTTCTCTTGGAACATAATATTTCTCAGGGATTGTCCGGGAAGATTT
>CAZPBV010000058.1:11431-12909 GCA_964584675.1 uncultured Bdellovibrionales bacterium | reverse complement strand
CGGATCGTTCGTAGGCCGAAACGACCCTTTGGTAGGCAGTGCGCGCCTCATCGGGGCGATGCCGTTCATATAGTGATATGTCACCGACCCGAATGAGAGCATCATCAGCCACATCAGAACCCGGATATTGATCGGGAACTAAGCGATATAAACGCTCGCTCTCCTGCAAAAGTTTTCCATCCTTTGACTCATGGTAGCGCTGTTCGGTAATGGTTGCGGCATGAAATATTGCCTTGGCTGATAATTCACTCTTTGGAAACTCTCTGGCAAAGCTCTCGAAATCGTTTAAGACCCCTTCCCACTCGATTTGCTTAGAAAAGCTCAAGTCGGTATTGCGAAGTTTAAAGTAGCGCGTGCGAATTTCCTCATACTTCGTGGCCGCGGCGGAGGTATCCTGCGCCAACAAGACGCTCCTGAACAGCCCGCACCAAAGAAACATGATACCCACCATAGCGTAGCGTAGTATGGAGGCGGAAGAAATTAGCCGTTGCGATTCTTTCACAACTCTTCTTGCAACTCCTTCAGTAGTAAGAGCGCGTCAAGCGGCGTGGTACTCAGCACATCTATAGACTCCACTCGTTTCTTGAGTGCCTGCAAGGCTCGATAATCTTCGGGCTCTCGAGTCTTCTCGAACAAGCCAAGTTGAAACGTTGCCTTTGAGGCACCCCTTTCGCCCGGCCTGATGCCGCCAGACGGCATCAACTCCTGGGCACGTTTAAGCACCGCGGGCGCAATGCCGGCTAACTTGGCTACTTGGATGCCGTATGACTTACTCGCCGGACCATCTTTAATCTCGTGGGTAAAATGCACATCCTCCCCGCGCTCAACTGAATGCACCGACACGTTGCCGACTTCAAGATACTGCGAACTGAGCTCGGTAAGTTCATGAAAATGCGTGGCAAACAACGTGCGGCACTGAATCCGTTGAACAATCCACTCTAGAATAGCTTGAGCAATTGCTAGTCCATCTGCGGTTGCGGTGCCGCGTCCGATTTCATCAATCAACACCAGGGACCGCTCGCTGGCTCCTGAAAGGATAAACGAGGCTTCTCGCATTTCAACCATAAAGGTCGATTCGCCCTCGGCAATGTTATCGGAGGCCCCAAGGCGGGCGAATATGCGGTCAACGACGCCGATACGCGCCTCTCGAGCCGGCACAAAGGAGCCGAGCTGCGCCATGATAACAATGAGGGCGGCTTGTCGCAGATAGGTTGACTTCCCCCCCATATTAGGGCCCGTCACTATCAAAAAGGGCTGAGCATCCTGCTCGCTCTCTGGGGTGCCATTTCTCGAACTACCTAAACATAAGGAATTGGCGGTGCAGCGCCCCGCTAGCAGCCTGAGCAAAACCGGGTGGTGGCCGGCAGTAATAATGAGATCTCTCGACTCATCGACACGCGGACGCACATACCCCTCCCGCTCAGCGACATCGGCCAAGCTGAGAAAAACATCCACTGTTGAAAGGTGGCGATAAAAGA
>CAZPBV010000058.1:10121-11421 GCA_964584675.1 uncultured Bdellovibrionales bacterium | reverse complement strand
AAGTAATCTCTGAATCAGCTCTTTCAAAAGCGTTGTTTCAAGCTCGACAGCCCGCCCCTCCGCTCCCAAAATCTCCTGTTCACGCACGCGCAGCTCATCGGTGGTAAAGCGTTCGGCATTGGCGGTTGATTGCCGTCTTTGATAGCTCGCAGGGACCTTACTCAAATTGGCGCGGGTAATTTCAATAAAATAACCGAGCACGTAATTGAACTTGACCTTGAGCGAGGAAATCCCGGTTGTTTGTCTTTCGCGCGTTTCAAATTCTTCAACCCAGGTGCTGCCGGTTCTCCGGAGAGCGCGCAGTCGATCAAGCTCCTCATGATAGCCTTCCCGAATCACTTCCCCATCGCCAATAACAAGGGCCGGACAATCCGCCAGAGCCGAATCCAACAGTTGCTTTTCCTGGTCAGGAGCGCCAAGGTCCTTCACCATGGCAGTCATCATTTCCGGCAGCGCGACTTGAGCAAGCACCTCGGTTAGTTTTTCAACCGCAGCCCATGAATCTCTCAGCGCCGCCAGCTCGCGCGGTGACACGCTGGTAAGTTCAATGCGCGCGGCAATCCGTTCTAAATCCGAGATGCTTCGCAATATTTCGCGGGCCCGCAAACGCAATTCAGGATTCCCAACAAAGAAAGAAACCGCATCGAGCCGCTCTTCGATGGCCGCCACTTGGCACAACGGCTGCATTATCCAGCGTCTCAATAGCCGCGCGCCGCCGACAGTCACACAATGATTGAGGACACTGTAGAGAGTTCCGTAGGTTCCACGATCACGCCTGTTTTCGACAAGCTCTAAGTTGTCGGCGGTGGTTCGATCGATGGAAACAACATGCGCACGATCGGGGACTCGAATTTCATCAACCCGCAAACGCGAATCCAAGGTTGTTTCGTCAAAGTAGTGGCACAAGAGACGCACCGCGCGGCGGGCCGCCTCTCCAAGCGGCGCATACCCTGGAATAGATGCAAACGGACGGCCGGCACCGCTGGAGCGAGAATCGCTGCCTGAGGCATCATCGATATTCGAGCGAAAACGGAGCGTCGACTCTCCCACAACCCGCTCCAGGCGTTTTATCCAATGAGTTCGGCGGTCAATTCGCTTTCCTCTCCAAAGGGCCGGAATCAATAGCTCGACAGGAGCAAGCTTGGCAAGCTCGCTTACCAACTCCTCAAGCGGCAACCCATCACGCACCAGCACCATTCCGGACTGCGCATGAGAGTACGCCACCGCTGTTTCTGTCTCGGATTCAACAATAACCGCAGCCACTACCTGCTCGACTCCCCCCACTTCGATTGGCGAAAGC
>CAZPBV010000058.1:7885-10111 GCA_964584675.1 uncultured Bdellovibrionales bacterium | reverse complement strand
GAAAGCAGGCGAATGCCGGGTGTGACGATACGAGTTAACTTGCGTTGAATAACTGTCTTCGATGCCCCGCTCTCTTGCTTCATGAAGCTGGGGAGCCGAATGCTGGATGAGGCATTCAGCTGGCTTACGAGCGCAACAGACAGTCCTTGCGAAACAAGCCGCTCAATGAAGCCATCCACGGCATGAACGGGGACCCCGCACATGGGTACTGGGTTGGGACTGTTCTTATCCCTACTCGTAAGCGTCAAATTCAATATAGACGATACGGTAACGGCGTCCTCAAAGAAGACCTCATAGAAATCGCCAACTTGAAAGAATATGATCTTATCAGGATAAGATCGCTTATAATCGGTATATTGGACCAGCATAGGCGAGAGGCCCACGCCGACATCCTGCTGAGAAATGCTCTGGTTGTCAGGGGGCCCCCCGGCGATGGGGGATGCGGTATGGGCGGACGCAGTAGACGGTTGTGCAATAGACATAATTCGAACAATAGTGACAATTCACCACAAGTTTTAAAGCTATACCGGCAGAAAGGCAATGCGGCATGGACCAGTCTGAGGGGAACAAAATTCATCATATTCTGCTGCTCGACGACGAGCCTTCAGTGCGCTTGGCCCTCAAACTGCTCCTGCAGGCAATCGGCTTTGAAGTAACCGATTTTTCCGAACCGCTTGAGGCAGTTAACTTTCTTGCCCAGGGACAACGAGCCGATTTGTTCATCTGCGATTTGCGAATGCCGACACTTTCTGGCATTCAAGTACTGGAACAAGCCAAGAGTATAGCCCCTGAGGTGCGTTTTGTGCTTATGTCTGCGCATGCTCACGACGCCGAATTGGCTCGCGCCTACGACTTGGGCGCCGATGGTGTGCTTTCAAAACCGTTTACCCCAGTTGAGCTGGAAGAGCTTATTAAGAGGCTTGGAGGCACCTGACGGGCCTCACGTATTAACTAGGCGCCCCTATTGATAGCTCTTGTTTGCTATTTGGGAGCTGCCTTTTTTCGTGACTCCAAAATTTAAAATATGGGGAAAGAAATCGCATGCGCTATATCATGAAACAACAACTGCTCGCTATAGGAGATGACTTTGCCGTTGAGGACGAGCACGGAAACCCCTGCTACTACTTTGACGGAAAAGTTCTTACCCTGAGAAAAAAACTGATTGTATCAGGGCCCAGTGGAGAGATGGGGCGTGTTGAGAGTGCCCTTTTCTCATTCGTGCCGACCTTTTCAGTGAAGCTTGGTGGTAGAGAAATTGCTCGAATTCGCAAGAAAATTCTCGCCTTTCGGCCGTCATTTGTTATCAAGGTTCACGGAGGTCATCCCATCACGGTTACAGGCCGCTTATTGGAGCATGATTATCGGTTTATGCGCCAGGGACTTGAAATTGGATTAGTTTCAAAGAAGTGGTTCAGAGGCCGAGATACCTATGGTATTGAAGTGCATGATCCATCGGAGTCGTATATCATTTTGAGCGCCGCGGTGGTGATTGACCTCATATGCCACCCCAAACGCGATAGCACTTTTGGGCAGTAGGTCACACAAAAACTCAGCTCTCAGATCTATGGCGAGCGTTATTGGCCAGCGCACTCATTGATGAGATATTGTCCCGCCCCCGGTTTGACGGCAGTCCCTGCCTTCAAGTAAAAGATTTGGCATGGATTTCGAACACCTACTACAACGCCAAATATTAGCTAACAACTTAACTTCCTGGTTCCTTGCTACAGGACTCACCGCGGCTGTCTATACCTTTTCTAGCCTATGCCTGTCGTACCTGAAGAGGCATGTCAAGGATGCTTCAAATACCCCTCTTCCTGTCTTCCAACAAAGCTTGGTTGTTATTATATCTCGCACCTCAAAAGTTTCGTTGCTGGCTATTTCTGTGCTGGCAGGACTGACGATCCTCAAATTCAACTCCCGCATAAGCGCCAATGTAACCCATTTAATCATCGTATTGATGTTTCTTCAGGTCGGATTGTGGGCTTCAAAAGTCTCAAGCGTCATATTGGCGCACCACCTTGCGAGCGAGGATGAACCTTCTCGTCAGACAGCCTTTGGATTATTGAACTTGCTCGCCAATGTACTGGTATGGGCACTGATAATTCTAATTTGCTTAAGCAATTTAGGAATTGACGTCACCGCCCTTATTGCCGGCCTCGGGATAGGGGGGGTGGCCATTGCCTTGGCTGTTCAAAATATCTTAGGCGATTTAATGGCCTCCCTGTC
>CAZPBV010000058.1:6589-7875 GCA_964584675.1 uncultured Bdellovibrionales bacterium | reverse complement strand
GTTCTAGATAGACCGTTTGAGGTGGGAGATTTCATCATTGTTGATGATGTCTTGGGGAAAGTCGAACGCATAGGAATTAAGACCACCCGAGTGAGAAGCCTCAGCGGAGAACAGATTGTCATTTCAAATACCGATTTACTTCAAAGTCGAATTAAGAACTTTAAGCGCATGTTTGAACGGCGTATCGTATTCGAAGTGGGAGTATCCTACTCAACCCCGCTTGAAAAGCTTAAACAACTGCCACAGTGGATTCGTTCATTTATTGAAGCTAGATCGTTAACTCGATTTGATCGCGCCCACTTTAAGTCGTTTGGCGATTCGGCACTACTGTTTGAAGTCGTGTACTTCGTCAAAAGCCCTGATTTCAACACTTATATGGACATACAACAGGCAATTAATCTCGACATCGTCGATAAGATAACCGCCGAGGACATTGAAATTGCATTCCCTACTCGCACGATACATATAGCTTCAATGCCAGAATCAAAACAGGCGGCATAGAGCTGTGATGCACTTTTTCCCTGTTATGAAGCGCCATGTGCTTTAAACTAGCGACGGCCTGACAGGCCGCCCAACACGAAATCTGGTTTTCGTAGTAAGTCCCCATTTGTGCTATACACGCATAGAATGCGAAAAGAAAATTCTATGTAAGGGAACCTTTGTTTATGAGAAAGCACAAAACTAGCAGGAATATCCTCGTGCTTGGCCTAGCGGGAGGCCTTCTCACAACAGCTTGCGAAAAAACCGGGGACCCTCAGACTCGTTCTCGCCAAACCAGTACGCCGGTACAAATCTGCCCTGTTGAGTCGAACACAACACCCAGCATCGAAAAAATTCCCGGAACAGTAAGAGCTAAGCTTCGCGCCAGCATTGAGGCAAAAATGAGCGCCCGAGTTGAAAAAATGTCGGTTGTTGAAGGCCAAGAAGTCCGCGCTGGTCAAGTGCTCGCACAGCTGGATGTTCGTGAAGTCTAGGCGATACTGGACCAGGCAACAGCCATCAGAGATCAGTCTGAAAAGGAGCTACAGCGATTTTCTTCGCTCTTGAGTAGAAATGCCACTACTCGCCAAGAATTCGAGCGAATACAGTCCCAAACACTGGTAGCGCGTGCGGCCCTAACGGAGGCGCAAACAATGTTGGGATATGCAGAGATCACCGCGCCATTCTCCGGCCTCATTACAAAAAAGCTGGTCGACGTAGGAGACCTAGCATCCCCGGGACGGGTTCTCTTCGAAATGGAAGACCCTTCAGTATTGCGCTTTGAGGCCAATGTCCCTGAGAGTCTG
>CAZPBV010000058.1:0-6579 GCA_964584675.1 uncultured Bdellovibrionales bacterium | reverse complement strand
TCTGCTTGGCCGCATCAAAAACGGCGACAGAATTCCCGTTTATATCGCCTCTCTCTCTACCGACTTTGTATCAACCGCGTCCGAAGTGGCCGCTGTCCTCGACCAAGATAGTCGAACCTTTCTGGTCAAGCTCGATTTACCTTCTAGCCCAGATCTTCGCTCTGGGCAGTTTGGCCATGCGGCCCTTCCGACAGGGGAGCAGTCAATGATTACGGTCCCGAAGGGTGCCATTATTCAACGCGGTCAAATGGAGATGGCATTTGTTGTTCAGAATGGCACTGCGTCACTGCGCTTAGTACGTTCGGGGAAAACGATAGAAGATAAAGTACAGATACTTGCCGGCCTTTCTCCCGGCGAAAGTATTGCATGTGAGGGAGTTTCCAGCTTGCGGGATGGTCAGCCGGTTGAGGCGCGATCATGATGTCTCAATGCTGCGATGATCCAAAGGAGGCACGCTCCGGCACGAAACACGGCCTCGGAATAGCGGGGCGCGTCGCTGCTCTTTTTATTAACGCAAAACTGACACCGCTCCTCGTCATTATTTCAATTTTGCTCGGGATAGGAGCGGTTTTGATTTTACCACGGGAGGAGGAACCACAAATTAAGGTCCCGATGATTGATGTCGTGGTCTCGATGCCAGGCTTCAGCTCAAAAGAGGTGGAGGAGCGCGCTACACGCCCGATGGAAAAATTACTCTGGGAGATTCCCGGCGTTGAGTACATCTACTCCACCTCCCGCCCCGGGGAGAGTCTTGCCATCGTGCGCTTTAGAGTCGGCGAAAATGTTGAGGAGAGCTTGGTAAGACTCAACCAAAAGCTACAGTCAAATTTCGACCGAATCCCGCCTGGCGTTTCGGTACCACTCATTAAGCCGCGTTCAATCGACGATGTGCCGATTATAACGCTCACGTTCCACAGTCAACGTTACGATCATATGATGATCCGCCGCTTAGTTTCCCAAGTTGAAGATGCGGTCAAGCAAATCCCCGATGTGGCGGAAACCTCCATTATTGGCGGGGCGCGCCGGCAAGTTCGGGTGCTTTTTGATCCCGTGCGGCTGGCGGCGCGAAATCTGAGCGCCGCTAATCTGGCACAGATGCTGCATCTCGCCAATCGCGAATTCAATGCGGGTACCATTACCACCGACGACAAAGAATTTGTTATTGAAGCAGGTGGATTCCTCACGACGGCCCAAGATGTCGCGAATATAGTTGTTGGAGTATATCAGGGAAAGCCGGTGTACCTGCGGGAAGTTGCAGATATTCAGGATAGCGCCGAGGAGCTCTCGCAGTATGTTCTCTATGGGCGGGGAGCAACCGCGGGAGCAGCGCTCGACGCAGAACCGGCAGTTACTCTCAGCATTGCCAAGCGCCCCGGCACAAACGCTATAGAGCTCGCTACCCATGTGCTCAGAAAAATTGAAACCCTCAAGGGAGTCATTATTCCGTCAGATATCTCCATCGCCATAACCCGCAATTATGGATCCACTGCCGCCGAAAAATCCAACGAGCTGCTCTTTCACATGTTTCTGGCTGTTATCAGCGTGGCCATACTCATATGGCTGGTGCTTGGTTGGCGAGAGTCGCTCATAGTTGCTGTCGCGATACCGAGTACTCTTGCTTTGACCCTTCTAGTTTTCTACTTGGCCGGATTCACTTTGAATCGCATCACCTTATTTGCCCTTATCTTCTCAATAGGCATATTGGTAGATGATGCCATAGTTGTCGTTGAAAATATGGTGCGACACCTCCACCTACCCGACAATAAGAATCGTGCTTGGACAACGGTGGCGATTGAAGCGGTCAGCGAGGTCGGAAATCCTACTATCTTGGCGACTTTTGCCGTCATTGCCGCGGTCTTGCCCATGGCCTTCGTGGGAGGGCTTATGGGTCCTTACATGCGCCCCATTCCGATTGGCGCTAGCGGCGCCATGCTATGGTCGTTGGTTATTGCATTTATTGTTACTCCCTGGGCCGCGGTAAGAATCTTGTCATGGCGCAGTGCGATAGGTTCGGGGTTACCATCCGCCACCGAGCCAAAGAAACTTCACTACTCAACAACGGCCCAGGAGGAGGACGTCTTGACTCGACTGTATCGTCGCGTCATGGGACCGATTATAGAACAGCCCCATAGGCGTATCGGATTTCTCGTCGCTATTGTAGTTCTGCTCTTTGCCGCTCTCTCCCTTGTTGGACTTGGTCTTGTCAAAGTCAAGATGCTCCCCTTTGATAATAAGAGTGAATTTCAAGTAATTCTCAATATGCCTGAGGGCAGTTCGCTCGAGCGCACTGCCGAAGCCGCTCACTTGATGGCAACGGCCATACGGCAAGAACCAGAGGTAACTGATTATCAGCTCTATATCGGAACTGCGGCGCCATTTAATTTTAACGGTCTGGTGCGACACTATTTTCTGCGCAGTGGGGCATCGTCGGCTGATATTCAAGTCAATCTTAGACCGAAAGAAGACCGTCAATATCAAAGTCATGAAATTGCCAAGCGGGTACGTCCAGCCTTGAAGGCGATTGCTGACTCCTTCGGGGCGCGCGTCGCAATTGCCGAAGTGCCCCCGGGCCCACCGGTCTTACAAACACTGGTTGCTGAAGTATACGGCCCTGACGATCTACAACGCCTCCGTCTCGCAACTAGAGTCCGAGAAATTTTTAAACAAACACCCGGGGTAGTAGATGTTGATTGGTATGTCGAGGAAAATCGTCCGAAAATTCGCTTCGCTGTTGACAAGGAAAAAGCTGCCATCAACGGGATTAGCACCGAGTCAATAGCCCAGACTTTGCGCATGGCCGTCGAGGGCGCTTCCATTGATATTCTGCACGCCCCGACAGAAAAAGAAGATGTGCCGATTGTTTTCCAATTACCTCGCCATTCTCGCACTACGCCGGGAGAGCTTCTAGCACTCAGAATTCATTCTGGCGACGCCAACGCGCTAATCGAGCCGAGCTTCGGAAATGCCATTCGTCAACCCGTTCCTTTACGCGAACTGGTTAAGACGGTGACTGTTATGTCAGATAAAAGCATTTATCATAAAAATCTCATGCCGGTGACTTACGTTCTCGGCGATGTCGCTGGGGTTATCGAAAGCCCGGTATATGCGATCATGCGAATGAACCAAGAACTAGAGCGAATCAGTCCTCGCGAATATGGGGGTAGTGGAGAATATCTGCCCATATTGAACGCGGCACAGCCATTTGACGGTCTAGAGCCATCCCTCAAGTGGGACGGGGAGTGGCATATTACTATCGAAGTGTTCCGCGATTTGGGAATTGCATTCGGTGTTGTATTAATCCTGATATACGCGCTCATGGTCGGGTGGTTTTCCTCATTTGTGGTGCCCCTCGTGGTCATGGCGGCTATCCCGTTTTCTCTTGTGGGCATACTACCTGCTCATGGAATCTTGGGGGCTTTTTTTACCGCAACCTCCATGATTGGATTCATGGCGGGAGCAGGAGTGGTGGTAAGAAACTCCATCATTCTAGTTGACTTTATAGAATTGCGGCTGGCAGAGGGCATGCCACTTAAAGAGGCTGTCATTGATGCCGGAGCGGTGCGCTTTAGACCAATGTTGCTAACCGCCATGGCGGTGGTAGTGGGAGCCGCTGTCATTCTTTTTGACCCTATTTTTCAGGGACTGGCGATTTCCCTCATGGCGGGAGAAGTGGCATCGCTTCTCATAAGCCGCATGGCGGTTCCGGTATTGTACTATCTTGCCAGGGCGCCGGACTTTCGCCATCTCGGATAGCGTTTTTCGTAAGCATCTATCGCTTGCGCTATAATGAATCTAGAAATGCCAACAATTGTTGGCGTTGTTCTTTTGACAAGCGAATAAACTCCCGGCGAGAAGCGCTGGCCTCTCCCCCGTGCCACAAAATCGCCTCTTCGATCGTGCGCGCCCTGCCATCATGCAGAAATCGGGCTTGCACCTTTGAAATGCGTCGACTGTAGCCGAGGCCCCACAGAGGGGTAGTTCTCCACTCGGAGCCCGAAGAAGAAAATTCCGCCCTTTTATCAGCCAACCCCCTGCCCATGTCGTGCAACAAGAGGTCAGTAAATGGATGAATAACCTGATTCCGCAATTCCACAAACTCATGTCCACCGGTCACCATCGTCATAAGGTGGCAACCATCGCACCCAATTCTTTGAAAGAGATTCTTCCCAGCTTGAACCCTAGGGTCTTCTTGAGCCCGGGCATAGGGAACTCCCGCAAGCATCTGATATACAACGAGTAAGCGCAGGTCTGCCTCGCTCAGTTCAGGAGCACTCCCCATGGCAGGAAACAGAACGTTGGTGAGCCCAATATCATGTGCCGCTGCCGCGGCTGTTTGTTGCTCCACAGTTGGATGACTGGCTTTAAATCCGTATCTTCCAACGGCGAAGGTATCATGGCGTCTATCAGGAACATACTGCGGCTTGCCTGAAATGCCGTCATGGTTCACGTCGAAAGGATCGCTCATAGCCAAAATAGCCGCCTCGGGCACCGCCTCCAGCAGCCCCGGACCAATAACAATAGGAGTCATACGAAGAGAGGAACGCACCCGGCGCCCGGCAACTCCCGGAATGCTGAAATCAAGGTTTGGGCGCCGTAGATGATAACGCGTACCATCAGGGTAGAAGCCATCTACTTCCTTCCATCGTAGTTTCACCCGATAGAGGTTGCCGCCACCCACCTCATGATCCTGCAATTGCTCGCCTACCCCAGGAACATTGCGGGGCGCCCCGCCTGAATCCCGGCCAGCAAGACTTACCTTTATTACCATGGTGGAATTGCGGCTCTTAGACGAAAACCCTACGGGCCCACGACCATTATCTACATGACAGGAACCGCAACCATCACTGTTAAAGCGCGGACCCCGGCCTTCTGCTACTGAGGAAAAGCGATGAAAAACTCCAAACCCAGCAAGTTGCTCAATTCGCAATTCCTCGGATGAAATATTAGGGGCTGTAACCTGGATGGCAGCGCGCCCCGCAAGGGAGGAAGTTAAATCCCCGCCCAAGGAGTAAATATCTTGAGCCCTTAATATGCCGGGAACTAGACAGAAAATTATGATCGCCAACAGACGAGTAAACAGCTTCATGACACGCACATGGTACCACCATGCGTGCGTCTACGCACCTGCGGCTCAGCACTCCCGAGTCGCAACGGTTACCAAAGCACTAACTGTCCCCCGACTCCATCTTCTGCCGGAGAAGGTCGCCAAAGGTGACTGCCGAGCCTCCCTCCTCCATAAATTCCGCCATTTGCTCTTTCTCCTGGCGCTTTCGAATGGCTCGGATACTCAAGCTAATACGCCTCTCATTTCTATCGATGTTGGTCACTTCGCATTCTACTACCTGACCGGTCTTGAAGAATTCTGATACATCTTGATCCTTGTCTAGGCCCAATTGGGAATTGTGGATAAGGCCTTCAACGCCTTCTTCAATCTCAACAAACACACCAAATTCGGTGAGGGAGGTGACAGTCCCTTTCACCTTCACCCCGACTGGATAACGTTGCGAGATAGTCTCCCATGGATCTTCCGTCAGTTGCTTTATACCAAGACTGAGGCGCTCACTATCGGAGTCAATGTCGAGCACCACCGCTTCGACCTCATCTCCCTTCTTGTACATCTCATGAATTTCCTTGGGATCACGGATGCGCTTAGTCCAAGAAAAATCTGAGATATGCACCAAGCCGTCAATGCCGTCCTCAACCCCGACAAAAATACCGAAATCGGTGATTGAACGAATCTTGCCTTTGACACGAGATCCAATTGGATGTGTTTTGCGAAGCTCCACCCAGGGATTGGGAAGAAGCTGCTTAAGCCCAAGAGCGATCCTACGCTGCTCGGCATCGATGCCGATAATGACCGCCTCGACTTTATCTCCCTCGCTCATAATCTTTGAGGGGTGCTTGGGCTTCTTCGACCAGCTCATTTCAGAAATATGAATGAGCCCCTCAACGCCCTCCTCAAGCTCAACGAAAGCGCCATAGTCAGTAAGGCTCATGACCTTGCCGCCGACTTTTCCGTTAATCGGAAAGCGCTCATGCACCGTCAACCAAGGATCTGCCTTCAGTTGCTTCATGCCGAGGCTAACTCGCTCCTTCTCGCCGTCATACTTGAGAACAACAACGGGAACTGTTTGCCCGACCGTCAGCTTTTCAGCCGGATGATTAACTCGACCCCATGAAATGTCGGTGATATGCAAAAGCCCATCGATACCACCCAAGTCGATAAAGGCGCCGTAGTCGGTCACATTCTTGACCACACCTTCCATGACGACTCCCTCTTGAAGCACCTTGAGAGTCTCTGTACGCAACTGATCACGCTCAGAAAGCAGAACAGCCCTCCGTGAGAGGACGATATTGCGATGCGGACGAATATCTATCTGCGATCCAGGCAGAAAAGCCGGGATGCCAATGTCAACTTGTAACCCCCCCTTTACCTTGTGAGTGATGCGCCCGCTGATGACGCCACCGCTCTTATAGACGTCCTCAACCCTATTCCAAACTCTTAACTGATCGGCCTTCTCCTTGGATAAAAGTACCTGTCCACTATCACTCTCAAGCGCAAGGACACACACATCAACC
>CAZPBV010000057.1:4705-12947 GCA_964584675.1 uncultured Bdellovibrionales bacterium | reverse complement strand
GAGGATACCTAGTCCCGCAAACATTTCTCTGCATGTTCCCATACATTCCATCCAACCCTACCTTGGGTCAGCCACCGCTTTCTTGGCTATAGTATATGGTAGCGCCATTTTTGACACAAACCGACCTCATAATGAATTATATCTTCATTTCTGCTAGAATACCGGGCGTATGGACAATATCCCACAGCATTTTCAATTGGTTTACCATAGCGAAGAAGTGGGGCGACGGATCCTTGAACTCGGCTCCGCAATTACCGAGTATGCGTTCAGGGTGTGGAAAGATTCTCATACGGATCTCTTGGCCATACCGGTTCTTCGTGGCGGGATGTTCTTTTTCTCCCACCTTGTTCAGGCTATTGAACATTCGGTTGAAATTGCTCCGGTGCGGGCGTGGGGATACGATGGTAACTCAATAGCCAAGGAAATGCGGGTATCGATGGAAGATGTTCCCGCGGGTGGAAGGGCAGTGCTTATTGTGGACGATATTTGCGATTCCGGACGGACCCTTGAGGCAATGAAATCGGCATTTCTTCGCGCTGGAGCTCGAGAAGTACGGTCTGCAGTGCTCATAAAGCGAGTAATTGGGGGAGTTGCAAGCGAGCCTGATTGGGTCGGATTCTCCTATCAGGGATCGGAATGGTTGGTAGGATGGGGAATGGACGATAGCGAACGTTTCCGTAATATGCGAGACATATATGCTGTTTGTAAGCCGACAAGGATGAGGGCATGAGGGCTTCCCCTGAATACGTGATTGATATTCAAGATTTGTCGAAAAGTTTTCGGCGCCAGACTGCCCGCAACAATGGCTATACAACCTTGAAAAGTTCGGCGCTTGGCGCGTTTATGAAGCTTCTTCGCCGAACCGCGCCCCCGCCTGTCCAGCCCTTTTATGCGGTTAAAGATCTGACCCTTCGTATTCCGCAAGGTGCATCGTGCGGCATCATAGGTCAAAACGGGTCCGGAAAGTCTTCATTACTGAAGCTCATTTCAGGTATTTACCGTCCGGACAGCGGCAGCATTTGTGTGAATGGGCGAATAGCGGCGCTCATAGAGCTGGGAGCGGGGTTTCATCCGGATTTTTCGGGGCGGGAGAACTTGTATTTGTCGGGTGTCATGCACGGTCTTACCAAGGCCCAAATAGATGAACGCTTCGATGATATTGTGCATTTTGCCGAGCTTGAGCGGGTGATTGATGATCCTGTGCGCACCTATTCGTCCGGCATGTTCATGCGGCTTGGATTTAGCCTGGCCGTGCACACCGAACCTGATATCTTGCTCGTTGACGAAGTTTTAGCGGTTGGCGATGCCGCCTTTGTGGTGAAATGTCAGGATAAGATTTCTGAGCTCAAGCGCCGGGGAAAAACCTTGCTGTTGGTGACTCACGATTTGGGCGCCGTCGAACGCTGGTGCGATGAAGCGGTTTGGTTGCATGAAGGGCAAGCAAAGGATCGCGGTGATCCGCGGCGAGTCATTGATCATTACCGCGAGTATGTTGAGCGGGGAGAGGAGGGGGAGCTTCGCCGGCAACAGCAACTCGCCTCCGAGTCGGTGGGCGACGAGAAAGCCGGAACATCCGCGACTGGAGTGGTCCCGGCTCCAGCGAGCCGTTGGGGCAGTAGGGAGATTGAGATTACGAAGGTGGTGTTGCGGAAGCTGCCCGCTGGTGATTCCCATCTGGTTTTCCATCCTGATGACCGCGTCGTCGTTGATATTAGTTATTCAGTGCATGACAGTGTCATGCTGGGGAGTGGAAAAACGGTTTTTGGTGTGTGTGTAACGCGAAGCGACGGGGTCGTGGTACACGGCACCAATACCGATTTGGAGCGAATACTGCTGCCGGAGCTCGGCCGCAGCGGGGTTCTTTCATATGAGTTTTCCCGTATTGGGCTTCTTGATGGAAGTTATTCGCTTGACGTAGCTGTTCACCGTGACGACGGTTATCCCTACGATTACCATAAAGGTGTGTTGACCTTTGCGGTCCGTTGGCCTCATGCCCAACTTGGGGTATACCTGCCCGAGCACCATTGGCGGTTTGGTGGAAAGGAATTATCTGAAGCGACAGGTGGCTTGCGGTATGCTTAGAACGTTTGCGGAATTGTATCGGTATCGGGTGCTCGTCGGCGCGCTGGTGGTGCGTCACCTTTCAATGCGCTATCGCGGCTCGGTGCTGGGGTTCCTATGGTCCTTTCTTAATCCGCTGTGCTTAATGCTGGTCTATTTGCTGGTATTTAAGTTCTATATTCGTTTCAATCAAGTCGATAATTATACTGTTTTTCTTTTTTGCGGTTTGCTTCCGTGGGTTTGGTTAAGCAGCGCTTTGAGCGAGGGCACCTCTTCTATCGTCAGCAGCGGGCACCTTATCACCAAATCAATGTTCCCGGCCCATATCCTTCCCACAGTGGCGGTGCTTACTTCTTTTATTCATTTTCTGTTGGCGCTACCCATTCTATTTGTCATTATGCTTTTCTACGGGATGCCGCTCCACGCGACATTACTTGCCCTTCCGGTCCTTTGCGGCATTCAGGTTCTATTTCTCTATGGCGTAACGCTCGCGCTAGGGGCTCTCAATGTGCACTTTCGTGACGTGCAGCATGTGGTAGCCAATTTGCTGACATTTTTGTTTTTTTTGTGCCCTATCATTTATCCTGCCAGCGCGGTCCCGGAAAGTTTCCGCGCTACTATGGAACTGAATCCTCTGGCGCTTTTTACCCAGTTTTACCACCAACTTATTCTTGATGGTGTGTTACCGTCCTTTTGGCCGGTACTGTATGTGGCGGCAGTAACAGCGGTCGTTGTCTATTGCGGTAACCTGATCTTTGATTCCTACCGCGAAAGTTTTGCTGAAGTTTTATAAGGATTGTTTGCATGGCGCAGGCTGCGTACGGAACCTTTCATCAGCTTGTTCACACGCTGAGCTACGGAGATGCAATTTCCGGCGAGGTTTTGGCGCTTCAGCGGTGTGCGCGCGAGAGAGGCTACGAGAGCGAGATTTTTGCGATAAATATTCATCCGGCCTATCAAGGAAAGGCCCGCAAGTATGCCGAGCTGTCCCAAGACTATAGCGGGGACGTGTGGCTGCACTATTCCCTTGGGTCGCCCCTGAATGAATGTTATCGCAATTTACGCCGTGCTCGCAGAACGCTGGTGTATCATAATTTGACTCCGGCAAGGTGGTTTGCCGGAATTAATCCCCGCATTGTGGATGATATTGAACGCGGAGCGCGCGAGCTGCCTGCCCTGTGCGCTATGAGCGATCGTCTGATTGCCGATTCTGAGTTTAATGCCGGCGAGCTGAAGGCATTAGGGTTTCATGCCGATGTGCTGACGTTGCCCATTGATCCCGCCCGTTGGAGCGAGCCGGCGAATGCGGGCATAGCGTCTTTGCTGAGAGCTGACCCCAGTCTGCATGTCCTCCATGTCGGTCGGCTGGCCCCTAATAAGTGCATTGAGGATATTATTAAGATTTTCTATTTCATCCACCATGTGATAGAGCCGCGCAGTAAGCTTTGGCTGGCGGGAATCGACATCGATACTGAGCTCTATTCCTTTAGTCTTAAACGCCTTGCTCGCGAGCTTGAGAGTGAACAGGCTATTCAATTTGTCGGCAGTGTTGCCGACTCTGAATTGCGCGCGCTCTATGAAAATAGCTCTGTCTACCTCTGTATGAGCGAACACGAGGGATTTTGTTTGCCGCTGATCGAGGCTATGCACTTTGGTCTTCCGGTCATTGCTTATGCGGCTGGAGCGGTGCCAGCGACCGTCGGGCACGGCGGGGTGCTTGTTAAAGAAAAGCGTCACATGGAGATTGCCGAGCTGGCTGTGCGTGTCTGTCGAGATGCGGAATTGCGAGCGCGGTTGGTGGGAGCGGGTCGCGTCCGCGTTCAAGAGCTCTCATACGACAGGTTCTGTCAGTCTGTGGAGCGGTTGCTTACCGCACCGGCCGGTGATTTGGGAGGCCGCTTGCCGTCCGCAATGTCGGCGCATGGAACATAGGTGGCAACTCGCGTGGCTTCGGACCATAGCCCAACGATAGGACTTGACACCAGCGCGCTCGATCCTCAATTTAAGGAACATGCGCAGCGTGGCATTGGCCGCTATGTTTCGAATTTGGCGCGCTACTTTGGGCATGAAGGAAACGCTACGCGCGTGAGAGTGCGCCCCTTCGACCATAGGAGTGCGCGCATGTATGGACCGCGAATCCTGCGGGCCGCGCATGCAATGATTGATTGGCTGCCGGCCGGACGAACGACCCTGCGGCAACAGGTAGTATTCCCGATCCAACTGCGATATGCCCGGAGTCAGCTTGTTGCGGGAAACCCTGAATGCGGAAGTGCTGGAAGTGGGCGATTTGATTTATTACACTTTCCGGCGCACATGGATGCTCCGGCGTGGGGGTTACGAGGTTACATCTTAACCGTGCTGGACTTGATTCCATTGGTTTGTGCCGACTTATATAAAGCTCAGCATTCCGGGCCGCGGTTTCGCTTTGCTCGCTGGCTTGAGATGCAGGCAATTAAAAATGCTCGGCTCATCCTGGCGATCAGCGACAATACCGCGCGGGACGTTCAGCGCATCCTGGGAGTTGCGGCGGAGCGGATTGTTGTTACTCCGCTCGGTGTTAACGATGAATTTTTGCGCCCGGCGGTGTTGCGCGAGGATGCGAAACAGGATCTATTGCGTCGCTTGGGTCTAATCGAGCGCGGGGTTCAGGAGCGACCACTCATTTTGTACGTGGGCGGCATTGATCCCCGCAAGAACTATAAAGGCACTCTTAATGTATTTTGCGCAGTGCTCCAAGAGTGCGCGCGCCGCAGATTGGCGCCACCGGTGCTTCTTATGATAGGAAACATTTCAAAGGACAAGGAGTATCCTCGTCTGCTTGCCCACATTGAGAGACTTGGAATTGGAAAGGACGTTATTCTGCCGGGGTACGTGTCAGACATGGACCTTGGCATGCTATATCAATCAGCGGCACTCTTTTTGTTTTTAAGCCTTTACGAAGGTTTTGGCCTTCCCCCTCTTGAGGCAATGGCGGCCGGACTTCCGGTGGTGAGTTCAAATACTTCATCAATGCGGGAGGTGCTTGGCGAGGCGGGGCTATTGGTCGATCCAAATGACGTTCAGCAAGCAGCCGCGGCGGTGCTGGAGGTGCTCAGCCGCAAAGAGTTGGCTGAGACACTACGAGAGCGTGGCCGTCGCCAGGCGGCTTTGTTTACATGGGAAAAAACCGGAAAACGTACTGAAGAGGGTTATGAGCAAGCCTGCGCAAATATCTAACGATGAGGAGCAAATTGCTCATGCCTTTATTGAACTTGTCAGAATCATAGCAAAACTGCGAGATCCTAATGGCGGCTGTCCGTGGGATTTGAAGCAAACTCATCAATCGCTCAAGCCGTATATGATAGAGGAAGCTTACGAGGCTCTCGATGCAATTGATGCCGTAGCAGCAGGCAAGGCAGCTCCGTCGTCGCTGAGTGAGGAGCTTGGCGATGTGCTTCTGCAGGTTATGCTTCATGCCCAGGTGGCGGTTGACCAGGGACACTTTTCAATTGTCGATGTGATTGGCGCATTGTCAAAGAAGTTGATAGCGCGTCATCCACACGTATTTGGATCTGAAAGGGCGGAAACTGCCGACGAGGTGCTTAAGAATTGGGAACGACTCAAACAAAATGACAGAGAAGGTCCGAAAGGGGTCTTGGACGGGGTGCCACGGTCTATGCCCTCTCTCTTAAAGGCTCAGCGCATGGGGGAGAAAGTTTCGCGAGTTGGTTTCGACTGGGACACCTTGGCTGGGGTGCGAGAGAAAGTACTCGAAGAGATTAAGGAATTTTTGGACGAGTATTCCCGTGATGGTGGGGGCGAGAAAATGGAGAGGGCACAGGAAGAGTTTGGTGATGTGCTTTTTTCTCTGGCGCAGTGGGCTCGTAAGGCTGGAATTAATAGTGAAGAGGCTTTGCAAGCTGCCAATGACAAGTTTAAGCGCCGCTTTGCTGCCATGGAGCGAAATAAAGCAAGCGGATTTGAGGAGTTAACTGCGGCTGCTTGGCAAGAGTTATGGGATGCGGCCAAGCAAGATGACTTTACTCCTCGCAAATGAATTTGCCGGTTTCGTACGGCATCCGCAGGGCCAAGTAGAGTGGCCTGGCCCTTGCAGCCAATGAAAATGCGGGCATGGCGATTGGCTGCAAGCATAGAATGGCATATTTTGATAAGCTGCCAGCGACTCTTTATTCGAAGTCAAAGGTCTTTTTTGGTGGGTCCGTATGAATCTAGCGATACAAGTGAATGATGCCCCTGACTCCCAGGATAGTTCGTTCTTAAGAGAAGAAGAAATTTCCGCCTTGGCTGCGGAAGTACGAGGGGTAGACCCGGTTGAAGCTGCGGAAAAACTTACGTGTCACCCGGCGGTAGTCATAAGCCGAGTGCTTCTTCTGCTGGGCCCTGTGCAGGCAATAGAAATTATAGATGTACTTTCGGCTCAAATGAGAAAAGAAGTCATTACGCAATTGCCGCCGCGAGCTTGGGAGCAGTGGCAATTGAATCAAACGTTTCCCGCGGGATCGGTGGGGCGGCTCATGGATGCGCCACATGCCTTGTTGCCGATTGGGATATCGGTGGGAGAAGCGATTGAAGTATTGCGAGAGGAAGTGAGACGTGAATTTGTAACTTATGGCTATGTCGTCAATTCTGACAAGCGCTTGGTGGGAGTTATGGTTATGCGGGAGCTGCTTTTTGCCGACCCGCGAACTCCAATCGAGGAGGTAATGGTTCCCCGTCCATTTTTCTTGAACCCTGATACTCCCCTGCTTGAAGCCATGAGTCAGGTAGTCAGCAAGCACTATCCCGTCTATCCGGTCTGTAATAGCGAGGGGTTACTGATAGGTTTGGTGCGAGGATTTCGGCTATTTGAGGCGCAGGCAATTGAAATTAGCGCCCAGGCTGGAAGCATGGTCGGTGTTGAGAAAGAAGAGCATTTGGGCACTTCTTTGGGGAAAAGTTTTCGTTATCGGCATCCCTGGCTACAGCTCAATCTTCTAACCGCGTTTTTGGCTGGAGCTGTGGTCAGCATCTTTCAAGATACGATAGATCGGATGGTAGTTTTGGCCGCATTCCTGCCGGTCTTGGCCGGGCAATCGGGAAACACTGGTTGTCAGGCCTTGGCCGTTACTTTGCGGGGCATGACCTTGGGACAGTTTAAGTCAGTGACTGCCGGGCGTACTTTGGTAAAGGAAATGACCCTTGGTCTCCTGAACGGATTTTTTGTCGGAGTGTCCGCCGGCGTGGGAATGTATTTGCTGGCGTGGAGCCAGGGAAATCCAAGCGCCTTGGCGCTAAGTCTCATTGTGGTTGCCGCTATGATGGGAAGCTGTATTATTAGCGGACTGGCTGGCGCCGTTATTCCACTCGCATTAAAAAGGGTAGGGGCCGATCCGGCCACTGCATCGAGCATATTTTTGACAACCGCAACGGATGTTGCCAGCATGGGAATGCTGCTTGGATTGGCACGCTGGCTCGTACTTTAGCCCGGACTTTTCGCTTTCGGATGTTCGGACTAAACCTTTGTCTATTTTAATAGAGCATCTGGAGTGCTGCGGCTGCGGACATGAGTCCGCGATCGGTGGTCCAGAGTAGCTCACCAGATAGTAGACATGCCGCCAGCAGATGGCTGGTGAGAAATGCAGGCTAGTAGTTGAAATTTCATTGCAAAGAAAGCACTGTTCGCGGTTGTAGGGCAGTGAAGGCCCAAACTAGGAACTTGATCTCATGCCTAAACTTCGTCGCCGATTCCGTGAACCGTTCTTTTTGTTTGGCTGTTTGGTCCTGGCATTAGTCGCTCGGCTCGACCTCCTGGTGGCCTCAAACTTTGTGATTGATGCCGACGAGGGCATCGTCGGTCTGATGGCAAAGCATATCAACGAGGGAAATCCTATCCCAATTTTTTATTACGGCCAGCACTATATGGGGAGTTTTGAGCCCTTGGTGGTGGCCCTTTTTTTTAGGTGGTTTGGAATTTCTTCCGAAGTGCTCAAGCTTGTCCCGCTTCTGTTTTCTTTGCTCTTTATTATGCTCATCTATCAGATTGGCAAGACTATGGGTGGTAGGCAGGCTGGCGGAGTTGCAGCACTATGCGCTGCGTTGGCTCCTTCTTTTTATGTGGTGTGGAGCACCAAGCCGCGTGGAGGATTTATTGAGGTTTTGTGTTTGATCGCAATCGCGCTTTTGTCGACTATTCACTGGTTAA
>CAZPBV010000057.1:0-4695 GCA_964584675.1 uncultured Bdellovibrionales bacterium | reverse complement strand
GTCGATTACCCGGACCTTATTTATCGGTTTCGTTCTTGGATTCGGGTGGTGGGTCAACAATCAAATTGTTTTCTGCCTGCCGCCTATCGGCCTCTGTATGCTCTTGAGATTGACCTCGCGAGACCTCGGCAGGAATTGGTGGGGACGCGTGGCGATCCACGGCCTGCTTGGAATCGTCTCCTTTGTTGCGGGCGGATTCTTGTTTTGGCTGTACAATTTGAACCATGACTTTGCGAGCTTTGGGCTATTCGGCAGCTCTGGTGGTGAAGATATTCTCTTGCATATTCGCGGCCTTTTTGAAAAGTCGCTCCCCATTATTCTCGGAGCGCGCCGGGAGTGGTCTGATGAGTCCATTTTTAGCGGAGCTACTTTTTGTGCCTACGGGCTCTATGGGCTGGTGTTGCTTGTCTTGCTTGTTATTCGCGGACCGCACCTGGGTGCTCTGTTCCGGGGACGGGTGGATGGAAATTCTGGGCCTGAACTGCTCTTGTTGTTTTTGGTGACATGCGTAGCGGTCTTTTCTCTGAGTAGTTTCGGCTTTCTTGTGCAGGCGCCGCGCTATTTGTTGCCGCTATACGTGGGAATTTTCCCTTTGCTGGGTCTGGTTGTGGCAGAGCTTGGGCGAGTAAGTCGGGTCTTGGCGGTTTTGGTCTTGGCGGGGGTTTTTGCAATGAATATGGCATCCTTATACATGAATGGCCGCGCCATTCCTGGCGAGCCCTACGTGTACGAGGGCCAGCGGGTGTCAAAGGATCACACGGAGATCCTCAAGTGGCTGGCGGACCACGATATCCATTGGGTGCGCACCAACTATTGGATAGGGTATCGCCTGGCCTTTGAAACGTTTGAGCAGGTCCGTTTCCTCCTTTTTCAGGAACCCCACCAGACTCGTATTGAGTCTTATCGCCACGCAGCGAGTACCCAGGACGAAGATCGAATCCCCCTTGTTCTTGTTCCTGCGCAAGCACCCTTGGTTAGCGAAGCCTTGAGAGTGCTGGGTATGAGTTTTCGTGAAGTTTCAGTCTCAGGCTATGTAGTCATGTATGACATCCAACCAGCAGTCGACGACCTGGTGCCGTTAGGTCGTACGAGCTGGATCCTGAGTGCGTCAAGAATGTCCGGCGAAGCTATCAATGCAATTGATGGAGATTTAGGGACGCGTTGGCGGAGCGCTCAGCCGCAGTCTCCGGGGTTATGGTATAAAATCACTTTTTCCGAGGAGTCGGTGGTTCGGTCCTTGCGGTACGATCTGGGTGAATTTTCACATGATTATCCACGCCAGCTACGCATAACGGCTGATACCTCTGAGGGCACACAAACACTTATTGGCGAATCTCATTGGAAGGCAATTTCGTATTATTTGTCAGGAGCCGACAGCATGCAGCTTTATTTCCCTCGAATATCGGCATCTGCTATTACCCTTCATCAGGATGGCACCGATTCGGTATTCGACTGGTCGATTGCTGAAATCAATCTATTTCAGTAGAAGAAGGCATGCTCTATTTTTTTGGCAGTCGCTGCATTGACTTTGCTCTCGGGCAATTTTTTCGCGAAATTCGATGTGTAGGAGCTCCAATCTGCGAAAGCGGGCCTCTGCTGGTGGTGGCAAACCATCCTAATTTTATGCTCGATTCTCTCGTAGTAAATTCAATCTTTCAGAGAGAGCTGTGGTTCTTGGCAAAAGCAACCCTCTTTCACGGTCCCCTGGCGAAGGTGGTTTTAGAGAAGGCTCACCTGGTACCGGTGCATCGTCGCCAGGACAGTGTCGGTGATATGTCAAGAAATGAAGAAACGTTCGCCTTTGCGACCGGCCGTCTCATGCAGGGTGGAGGGATAGTCATATTTCCGGAAGGGGTGAGTCTCGGTGAGAGAAAGATTTCCCCGATTAAGACAGGGGCCGCTCGCATTGTTCTTCAGACTGAGGCCGCATCGAATTTTAAGTTAGGGTTGCAAATTCAGGCGATAGGGCTCACCTACACCGACCTGCAAAGTTTTCGCAGCGCCATTACCGTAACCGTCAGTGAACCCATTCGGGTTTCTGATTTTGAAAAGCGCTACCATGAGAACGCGGTAGAGACAGTGCGCGAGCTGACTGCTGAGCTTGAACAGGCATTAAAGCGTGTGACAGTGGAAGTTCAGGAGGTTGAACATGGCCAACTGCTGGAGAAGATAGGAAAACTGTACGAGCCTCGCACCAACCTTGTGGACCATCGCGAGCGCTATCAAAGAATTGCCCGTAATCTGGAGTTGCTCGGTCCGCGGCTATCCGATCTGCGCCGAGAGCTAGAAGGTTGGATTGATTTGTTTTTTGAGCTTTCAGCGCTTTTTGCGCTTGAAGGAACAAATGCGCGTGCGCCTGGAGCATGGTCGCGCGTGCGCATAGCCAGTGTAGCGCGGGCTGTGGTTGTCTTGGTGGGGGTTTTGGCGCATTTTGTCCCTTATAAGGCCATAGAGTTCTTGGTCCCTCGCTTTTCTACTCATCCGGTCTCAATTGCGAGCTGCAAATTCGCTCTTGGCTTGGTATTAGTGCCGTTGTGGTACATGATTCTTGTTGCTCTGTTGATTCTTAGTGGTGTGGGTTGGGTGGGTAGCATTTTTGCCGCCCTGGCGCTTGCCATGAGCGGAGTGATGGCGAATCGTTACTGGCCGGAAACTCGTTTGCTGGCACTAAGCTGCTTGTGGCCGGGGAAAAGAAAGCCGCATCAAATTGTCGAAAGCATGCGAGAGATTCTTATTGCTCGTCTTGAACAGTTGCGGGTGGAGTAAAGTCGCATTGCAAGCTACCGGTACAAATACTACCGTTCTCTGATAGTGTCTGCCCTATGAAGCAAATGTGGAAAAAAATAATTGCAACAGTCGTGCTGGTTGCCCTGTTATGGCTCGTCGATGTTCGCCAACTTATTGCCACATTGGGGAATGTTACCCCTGCACTGCTATTGTACTTTTTATTTATTTCGGTGGCTCTCATATATGTGAGTGCGCTTAAATGGAAGTTTTTTTTAGAATCACATCGAGGTTCGAAGGGGGTGAGTCTTTGGAAACTTTTTCGACTCTACCTGTTGGGGTATTTTGTTAACCTATTATTACCTTCCTATTTGGGCGGGGATGCCGCGCGATCATTCTATATCGGCCGCGACGTTGGCCAGCATCAGGCGGCTGCCGCCACCGTATTGGAGCGATATACAGGGCTTGCGGCGATGGTTCTTTTGGCGCTGGTATTTATGTGGTTTTCACCGCTGACTACGGCCTCGATCCGAGCTACCGTGCTGATTATTGCCGTTGGACTTGGTACTCTTACGGCGGTCGCACTATCGCCAAAAATATTAACCTTGGTCACGTCGCATCGATATTTAGGGGGCGCGCGCCGGCATCTTGAAAAAATTCAGTCCAGTTTCCAGCTGGCGCGTTCTAACAAGCCGCTTTTAATCCGTTCGTTGCTGTTGTCTTTTCTCTATCACAGCCTCACCGTTATCAATACCTTAACGGCTGCGTATGCCGTTGGCTGGGTTCATCCACCCGCAGCCGAGCTCTTTGTGGTGCTGCCCCTCATCTTGCTTATTGGCGCAGTTCCCATTACTCCCAGTGGACTTGGTATACAAGAGGGCGCGTTTGTATACTTCTTACGGGGGTTGGGGGCGAGTGGAGCTGAGGCGCTTGGAATTGCCATCCTGTTGCGGGCAAAGTCGTATGTATTGGCTCTAGCCGGATGGGTTGTGTGGCTCGATCTTCGCCGCTCGGGGGACATTCAGAAATCAGCTAAAGGGTCGGCAAAGTAGCGAATCGTCCTTGCTTCTGGTATAGAGCAGAGCGTGAGGTATAGAGATATCGCGTCCGCGCAGACATTTTTGGAACTTGATGTGCATGGCAATCCGGCCGATCGCCGTCTGCGTGTGTGTGTGCTGCTCCTCTTGTGGGAGGTTGCTCGCGCCGATGGAGAGGTGAGCAAGGAAGAGTTTCAGGAAATTATCCGTCAGGCATGCCATGAATTTCACCTCATGGATCAAGAAGCCGGCGAGCTCGTGGAGGTTGCCGCGTGCCTTGATAGTGAGCAGCCGCGTTTTGATGAATTTATTGGAGAGGTCAATCGCCGCTTTGATCGCGAACAACGCGAGCATTTGTTCTCTCTGCTGGTGGGGGTAGCGAAGGCAGATAGGCATTATAGCATGGACGAACAGTCATTTTTGGCTGTCGTTCGAGATAAGTTAAATTTACCGCATAACTGAAGGGAGGGAAGGTATGTATATTCGAGAGATTATGACCAAAGAACCGACATGTATTGAAGTTACCTGTTCGGTGCGTGAAGCAATTCATCAGTTGATGGAATTGGATGTCCGCCACCTGCCGGTGCTTGAGCGCGGCAAGCTGGTTGGATTCTTGAGTGATCGGGATTTGCGAGCGATTTCTCCGGCAGCGTTTGACCTTGAGGGCGGAGAGCTTCGTCGACGTCTCGACCGCCCCGTGCGTGACATCATGGCCAGTGATGTCTTGACAATTGAGCCCGATAGCGAAGTGAGCGATGTAATCGATCTAATGGTAGATAACAAGATTGGCGCCCTGCCGGTGGTAGATCCGAATGAGGATACACTAGTCGGGATTGTGAGTTATGTTGACGTGCTGAGGGCGGCACAGAAGTTTTTTGCTTAGTAAACAACAAGTTCGTGAGCCGCCCTATAAGCTCGGACATCTCACCACTTT
>CAZPBV010000056.1:0-13021 GCA_964584675.1 uncultured Bdellovibrionales bacterium | reverse complement strand
GTCTCCATAGTCAAGAAAGTACATGTACGGAGAAGGATTAATGGAACGTAACGCGCGATAAACCTGAAACTCGTCTCCCTGAAACTTTTGCGTATAGCGTCGGGATGGAACAATCTGGTACACGTCCCCACGCGCGATATGCCGTTTACACTGGGCAATCATATCCAAGAAATCCCGGTCATGTATCTCCTCGGTCTCGTCGCCAATAGTTTTAAAATGGTAGATTGGCGCTCGACGAGCGCAGGTCTGAGCGACAAGTTGCTCCATCTGGCCGATGGTGCCGGTGCAATGCCGGCCCGTGTTACACACAAGATGCAATAAGTTTTGCGTGTGGTTGAACGCAAACACATACTGAAATAAGCTGAACCGATACAGCGGCAACTCAGGCAGTGTTCCGCACCTGCCATGTAGCCCTATGCCTTCTGTCGCAAGCGCCGCATCGTAACTGAGAAAGCCGACGAATCCGTTCTGAATTTCCACCGGCAAATCGCTGCCCCGAACACGAAATCGCGAGACAAACCTATCGAGAGCTGACAGAGGGGACTCATCCGCACTGAGGGGCCGCATAGTATGCGCCGTCCCAGGTAGGCCTTCTTTGACCCCGCGAGAAGTCAAAATGATTGAGGCAATCGGGCAGGCGCAAACGTACGAGATCTTACCCTGCTGGGCCATCATATCCGCGCTTTCAAAGAGGACGCTGTTCGGGAAGCGATCCCTTAGATGAAGGTACAGAGACACCGGTGTCAGCATGTCTGAAAGGGTGGAAGTCGTGGTGGTAGATACAATGGTGCTATGTAGTCTCGTCACAATGCGCCTTTATGCCGCACGGCCAAAACAGACTAAAATATGATTCTTTGGCAAAGCCAAATAGAACAAATAACGATTATGATGGAACTAATATGATAGGGCTTACGCCCACCAAAGACGGCTGGTGACTTGGGAAATGAACAAAACAATAGATGCGAAAGCAACCATAGAGCGGATGCTACTGTAAGTTACCTACCTGGTCAACTTTTTTTTTCATCAAGGCGCGCAATTATATCACTTGCATCAAAATGAGGGAGCAAGGATTTCACCTGTCGTTCAAGACTATGAGCATCTCCCTTCTTCAGGAACTCCACTGCCTGAATTGCAGTCTCAAAGTTGATTTGATCCATGGTCCAGATTCGAAGAAAGGAGTGCCCGCCCAGTTGAGGATGGACAGCACCGAGCGAGCGCACACAAAGTGCAACTACCACCTCCTGTAAATCGCGGTCCCAGGCACTATCTAAGTACGGATCCACCAGCAAAAATGTCGGCACTCCCGGCCCCCCGAGGAGGGCCTCCCAATTGTTCGTTACATTCGAAAAATCTTCAATGAGCATACGACGAATGGCTGCACGCAGAAACGATACATGTTCCGGCGATTTAATTGATTGGCCCTTGAGAAACGGCGAGACATTTCCTAATGGAAAGTCCTCCAATAACCTCAAGAGAAGAAAATCTTGCGGCTGAAGAAGATGGGTCAACCCTAAAGCCACCCGCGCAAGTACATTTTTACTACCAGCCACCAAAGAAAGTTGAGAGGCGAAGAAAGAGAGGCTCGCCCGAGACATGCTGCTCACCGCACCGGCCGCGCCAACCCACTGTAATAGGTGTTTACCTTCACTAGACTCATCCTGCCAAGTTCTTCCGGTAACGTCCTGCCATTGTTCACCGCCGGCCTTCGAAGTTACGGAAGTAGCTCCGCTCGCAGCCGCCCGCTCCACGGCTCGAATAAAGGCACTAACTTTCTTACCGAAAAAGGAATTTTTCTTTAGTAAATAGTCGGCTCGCATTTCAACCAGTTGACCGAGCTGAATCGATTCTTCAAATGGAGCTTTCGGCCAAGCCGGGTCCCAAAACTCGCCTAGATGCCTGCCTCGCATAGTAACCAAAAATGGGTTCGTCTTAAGCGCTTCAAGTGCTTTGGTGATTGACTGCTCCGCCTGAACGCTGCTGAGATGCGGAAGATCCTCCGCCTCTTCCGCTTGAAGCGATCTTGCCTGACGGCCCGATGCGGTTTCAGTAATAACCTCAGATTCCTTCTTCAAGGCCGGTTCGTCATCGACGAGTCCACGCAAAAATTGTATAAGCTTACGCACCTTTGCCGGCCCCATTCCTGGCAGCTCACTCACTGCCTCAGCTCCTAACTGGGTCACCTCAGCAAGCGTTAACCACTCAATAGTGGCATCGATTTTCGATTTTCCCTTAACAATATGCCCTAAGTGAAGAGACTCTATGATGGCGTACCTCGATGATTCTGCCACCCTCGTCAGAATCTCGTCCAGCTCGGCCACCAGTCTTGCCGGAACTACCGCTCTTACTTTACGTCGCGCCCTCTGTCGCGCTATGTCATTCATCTTGTCACCCTACCGCTCTATTCGTAGAATATTTGTCTTCTGGTCATTCAAGGGATCCTCGTGCCCTCGCAAGCTCGTATACCGATAAAACCCGCTCAACAAAATCTACACCCTCTCCCTGCTTAGGCAATGCGTCCTGCCGAGACAATGATTCCCTACCCATGTGAAAGGCATAGAGCGCGCGATGCAGATCGTTTCCGTAGTATGATAACAGTTCCCTCAAAAGGCTGGCACCCGCATGGGCGCTTTGTTCTGGATTAAAGTTATTACGAAAACCGTATTGTCGAAGAATTTCCGGGGTCAGCATTAGAAGCCCTCCTGGGCCGCCTTCACTGCCGATAGTGGTTTGAAACCCTGAACTGACTTGAGCTATTGATAGCAATAGAAGTGGCTCCACGTGATGCTCCCCGGCAACCGAGACCATCATTGCTTTATACTTAAGATAGTTTTCTTGGTTGAAGTCTGGAGGTGAAGGATAATCATGTTCGGCCGATTCCTCCGGTGGGGAAGAGGGCCACGGAACGAGCGAGATTGTCTGGTCTATCCATCTACCAAGTAGCACCAAAGGCGCTTGGTCAGTTCCGGACATCTCTTGTTTTGCATCTCCCTTTCCCTCACTCTTTTCGTCCTTGAGGTGGAATGTCGGCATAGTTACAAGTTTTCGCTCTCTCCCTTCATGCGATACGCGACATTTCCCGACGAAAATAAAGAAGATTACCAGGGCCGCAATAGTGAACAAAGGATTGGATCCCCGGACTTCTACTTTCATAGACTCGTACTTTTGTCCGGGTCTGCTAAACCGTAAAATTTCAGCGAAACTCAAGAACAGGACTGCTACTATCGGAAATGCGACAAGCCGATAGTACTGCGCCTTGAGAGAAAAGGGAGACGCCAATCGTCCTGATTGAATGAGGAAATAATCAAAGCTTAAGGCAACCACCGCTGTAATAAAGAGCAGGTTAGCCAATCGAATGAGCCGGCGAGGTCTGAGGCGAGCACTGATGTCAGGCGTAGGCGTAAGCAGCTGCATGACACGATACATGCAGGCAAGGACAAACAAAGTTACCGGTATCGCAACCCAAACAAGATAAATAAGCAATTGCACATCGCGGGGATCTTCCACAGCAATTTTATCGATAGCGTCTATAGGATAGACTGATATGACAAGTCCATAATCTCCACTTCCTGTTCCCCTTTAGGAGAACGAAACTGAACCACATCTCCTACTCTAGCTTTGAATAATGCTCGCGCAAGAGGAGAAACCCAGCTTATTTTGCCTTGGGAGACATCAGCCTCATCAACACCTACTATCGAAAAGGTTCGCTGCCTGTCCTCCTCATCTCGAATGGTCACCGTAGCGCCAAATAAGACCTGGTCCGACTGTACGGAAGTTGGATCTATGACCTCCACCGCCTCCAGCCGCTTCAACAAAAACTCTATCCGGCGGTCAATCTCTCGAAGCTTCTTTTTTCCATAAATGTAATCGCCATTTTCGGAACGGTCTCCGTTTCCCGCCGCCCATTCGACCACTCTCACCACTTCGGGACGTTCACGAGTCTTAAGATGGCGCAACTCATCCTGGAGACGGCGAGCCCCCGCCGGGGTCATATAATTCTTAGCCCCCTTCGGTAGGGTTGCACGACCCACTGGGCCAGACCGGCCGGAGGAATCCTCGTTTTCTCCATCAAATTCCCTGGTAAAGGCTTTGCTCATAAAATAAACAATTTTCCAAATTTTATGCTTCAGAGTAGCATAGCCTGAGCCGATTTTTCTACTCGCATTTCGGGGCGAACAATCAATGAGTCAAGCATATTGTGAAGATGTGGGGAGAGATGAGGAAGAGGATGTCAACGTTTCTTCCAGCACCCTTGGCCAGACTTTGGTTGGCGAGAAGTCTGGACTCGCACGCGAGGTCTCTCGTCTCCACGATGCCAGCAAGAGGGCGGTCGAGAAGCGTGATCATATTCCACAGCCATTATTTTGGTCACTCTTTCACAGCCGGATAAAATCCATTAAACGGCGCAAAGAAAAAGATCGCCTGGTGCGTTCTGTGCTCGATAACCTATAGTGCCCCTATGAATACTCCTCCACGCTCCAGCGATTCGGATGCTCGGCCTTCTATCCCGACCCAGGACATACAAAAAATATATGAAAAGGCGCGCAACTACGTTGAGACAACCCGCTCCCTCATATTAGATCGCTACGTTAACGGATTTAATATCTCTCAAAAGGAGGATAAGAGCCTGGTGACAGAGGCTGATACCGAGGCCGAAACAAAGCTCAGAAGTTTAATTGAGAAAGATTTTCCCACCCACGGGATCGTTGGGGAGGAGTTTCCCGCGAAATCTGAAAATGCGGAGTTTGTGTGGATTATCGACCCCATTGATGGAACACAAAACTTTGCTCATGGAATTCCGACTTTTGGCACCCTCCTTGCCGTGCACTTTCAGGGAAAGCCAATTGTCGGAATCATCGATCACCCTGCCCTACAGCAGATATACACGGCTGCCTTTGGACATGGAGCACTCTGCAATGGTGACCGAATCACCATTGCAGATAAAGCTGAGGTTAATCTCAACCCAATTGAGATAGTCTGCCTTGCCTGCCGTAGTAGCTTTGCTCGTTCGGGCGAGACACATTTATTTGACACTCTACTCAAGTCACATCCCAGCATTCGTGTCTATCACGACTGTTTCGGCCACTCACGAGCTGTCCACGGGCAAGCCGCCGCGATGGTTGAGTACAATGTGCGTCTTTGGGATTTGGCCCCGGCTCAAATTCTTGTCGAGGAGGCCGGCGGCAAGTACGCTTCCCTTGGAAATTGGTCCTCCGAACAAGGGACTCGATATTTGAGCGCGCTGTTTGGGAAGAGAAGCGTTGTCGATTTCTTGCTCCCCTTGTTTAAAAGAAACTGACAAAATTGGTAACCCTATCGGTATGGCGACCGGCATGAGTTTTGCATAGGCTTAGATGCTATTAATATTACAGGGGGCTATCACGCCATGTATCTTCCCAAACAGGACGACAATTCAAATCCCTATCGGGACGCTCGCCGTGAAAAACCGAGAGGGTTACTGTTTAAGATTTGCGTTGGGTACATCCCGGCTTTTGTTCTATTCCTTGTCATACGCATGGTTATGTTATCCTATGGAGTCACTGTTATCAGCTTTGGGGTAGTGGATTCATATATCGCCGATCTGATGCGAGATCTCAGAAACTGGTACTTACTGCGTGTTGGGTAGTTATACTCCATAGTCCGCACCCGTATTTTTCGAGGGTCATTCACACAAAAAAGCTGAGCGATAATCCGGCTATAATGTTAGCCTACATTTCTCACCAGCCACCTGCTGCGGAAGGATATGCCGAAACTATTATCAATTTTTGCTTTCTTCTTGTTGTCTCAATTGGGATGGGCCGACAACACGCCCCCGGAGTGTCAGGGGTTTTCGAATATTTCGTCGCCCTTATCGGGCATTAATCTTTTTCAAAGGCTGCAGCTTGGTCGCATTGTCGTTCTTCCAAGCGAACAGGGGGGGTCAACGCTACAGGGCATTCTTGAGCCAGATATTTGGTACAAGCGACATGAACTGATTCAGAGTGTTGAACACAGTCTTGAATACCTCGACAGTCCAGCCGCGGAACGTGACTACGGTAATCTTGCTCATGGATCGTTAGCACTCGACCTCGTAGTAAGAAGCATGCGGCGCTTTTATGATATATTGCGCCTAAGCAACTCGCCACGCGAGTTGCGGTGTTCTCTTCTCAATGAGTTTCGAGTTTTTCGATCAGTCGGCCAGGACGGAAAAGGGACCGTGCGATTTACCGGGTACTTTCAGCCAGTCTACAAAGCCAGCCGGGTAAGGACAAGCCTGTACCAATTCCCAATCTATCGACCTCCGCCGGAACTTGAGAACTGGAACAAGCCGCATCCTTCTCGCCAGTCGTTGGAGGGCTATGATGGCCGAGGAAATAGTGACGGGCGAATGCGAGGTCTTGAACTTGCTTGGCTGCCATCGCGGTATGAGGCCTTCATGATTCAGGTTCAAGGTTCCGCCATACTTGAACTCCCCGACGGCTCTCGCATGGCAGTAGGTTATGGAGGAGGCCTTGGCCATCCATTCGTTGGATTCGGGCGGGACATGTACCGCAAGTACAATATAAAGAATAGCGATCTCAAGCAGTTTTTTATCAAGAATCCTGACGTTCTGAATGAATATCTGACGAGAAACAATCGGATGGTCTTTTTTAATGAGAAGCCTTCCGACCTGCCTATTGGAAGCCTCGGGGTACCGGTGGTAGCTGAGAGATCCATCGCCACTGACAAGACTCAGTTACCACCCGGAGCCCTTGCACTTATTCAAACAACCCTCCCCACAACGGGCTTAACCGGAGATATTAGGACTCACCCCGGCTCTCGTTTGGTGGTCGACCATGATACCGGGAGCGGCATCAAGGGCCCCGGTCGAGTCGACGTATTTATGGGAACTGGTGATGAAGCTCAAAAGAAAGCCGTATCACTCTATTCAACGGGAGAACTCTACTACTTAGTACTAGCGCGATAGCGCAACCGGCCCACGCTGCCAATTTGTTCCTATACCTGACACAACCTTTCTGCTGCAACGGCCAGCGTTTCCTCTGTCTTCGCAAAGCACACCCGCACAAATCCATGATCACTTCCATTTCTGCAAAATACAGATACCGGGATAGCGGCAACCCGATGCTCCCTGGCAAGTTTCTCAGCGAAGATGGTGTCGGGCTCCGAGGAAATATTTCTGAATGAAAGTAGCTGGAAATAACTTCCCTGAGCCGCACGAAAAGCAAAGCGAGACGACCTTATCCGATCAAGAAAATAATCACGTTTAGCCTGATAAAATCCCGGAAGAGAGAGATAACTTTCCTTGTCTTGCAAATACTCGGCGATTGCATGCTGCATGGGTGCGTTAGAGCAAAAGCATATCATCTGATACACACGACGAAACTCATCCATCATGCTACGAGGGGCAAGACAGTAACCTATTTTCCATCCGGTAGTATGAAACACCTTGCCGAAAGAAAATACTACAAAGCTACGAGCTCTGAGCTCGTCGTGACGACAAATGCTCTCATGAACGTGAGAGTCAAACACGATATGCTCGTACACTTCATCACTAACAAGAATTATTTGGGTATTTCTGACTATGTCGGCCAACACTTCAAGGTCGCTTTTTTTCAGCACAGCGCCAGTCGGATTGTGAGGAGTATTAAGAATAATGGCGCGGGTTCTTGGGTTGATGATGCTCCGCACCAAATCCCAATCGATCCGGCAGTCAGGTGGAATAATTTCAATAAAGCGAGGTATGGCGCCATTCAGCTCGACAATAGGAGCAAAGCAATCGAAGGCAGGCTCAAAGATAATTACTTCATCGCCCGTTCTAAGAAACGAACTAAGAGCAGCAGTAAGTGCAACATGCCCCCCAGGAGTAACGGTGACCTCAAGTTCATGGTCATAGGTTGCTCCATGCAAGTGCTGCACCTTTCTGGCTATGGCCTCGCGCAAACCGAGCACGCCGGGCATGGGCGGATACTGATTGAACCCTTGTCGCATGTAGTAGTGAACCAGCTCAACCAAACGGTCAGAACACGGAAAGTTGGGAAAGCCCTGAGCCAAATTAATTGCGTCATACTGCCCGGCCACCTTGTTCATGGCCGTAAAAATATTGGTTCCGACCTGAGGCAGCTTGGAAATAATGGATGGGCAAGTGTGCTTCATCCCGCCTTCCTAGCGCTATTCTGATTGCAGGTCAAAACCATCTCAGCGAGGGCCTTTGACTAGAGCACCACTGACACGCTATGCTCTTGAAATAACTACTTTAATAGCTGGGAATTCCGCCATGAGAGCTCAACAGGACGAGCAAGAAGAACAAAAAAGCAGCTCCTCAAATCAACCGAATTTTGTTGCTATCGAGCATGAAATTCTCTCTTTCTGGGAAAAGGAAAAGTGTTTTCAGCTTCTTACTGAGAAACTACGCGGTAGGCCCCTATTCCGTTTTCTGGACGGCCCCATTACGGCTAACAACCCGATGGGGGTTCACCACGCATGGGGGCGATCGCTTAAGGATATCTACATTCGCTATAAGACACTGCGTGGGTACGACTGCCAATTTCAAAATGGATTTGATTGCCAAGGATTGTGGGTGGAGGTCGAAGTTGAAAAGGACCTTGGCTTCAAGGGCAAGCCGGACATTGAAGCCTATGGGTTAGACCGATTTAGCGAAGCCTGTAAAGCGCGAATTCAAAAATATTCGGAAATTCAAACCGAACAATCCATTCGCCTTGGCCAGTGGATGGATTGGAGTGACTCTTACTATACCCACACCGATAAAAATATTGAAGGAATATGGAAATTCTTGGCAACCTGCCATCGAAACGGATGGCTCTATCGCTCCGGACTTCCGATGCCGTGGTGCACTCGCTGCGGCACGTCCCTATCAGAGCATGAAATGGCCGGCTCCTATAAGGACATGAGTCACCTGGCGGTCTACATCAAGCTTCTACTGCCAAAACTTAATTCACGCATATTGGTTTGGACCACCACTCCGTGGACTCTGCCGGCGAATGCTGCTGTGGCGGTCAACCCGGAGCTTGATTACGCTCAAATTCAGTTAGATGGAGAAGATTTGCCGATCATTCTAAGCAATGATGTGCTGAAGTCGTGGCAGTCCGGCACTTTTAAGAAGCGGCAAGTCAGTATTTTAAGAACATGCAAAGGCAGCGAGCTCGTTGACTTGGAATATGAGCCAATTTTTGCCGATTTTCCTGTTCAACAGGGTTTTCGGCACCGCATTGTTCCCTGGGAGGATGTCGATCCCCGGGAAGGTACTGGCGTCGTGCACATTGCACCTGGGTGCGGCCGAGAGGACTTCGAGCTTTCGCAGCGCATTGCCATTGAACGCATAACTCCCGTGGATGAAAAGGGTGAGTATCTGAAGGGTTATGGCTTTCTTCAAGGCAAGAATGCAAAACAGGTGGGCGAGGAGGTCGCCTCATATCTGGAACGCAATGGCAAGCTCTTTTCCAAGTACACGCATGACCACAGTTATCCGGTCTGCTGGCGCTGCAAAGATGAGCTCATTTTTCGATTAGTGGACGAGTGGTACATCTCATCAGAACAAATTCGCCCTCAACTCAAGTCTGCCGCTTCACAGGTGCATTGGCAGCCCGAGCATGTTGGGAAACGCATGGAGAACTGGCTGACCAATATGGGCGATTGGTGCATTTCAAGAAAGCGATTTTGGGGCTTGCCTCTTCCGTTCTACGTTTGTTCGTCGTGCCAGACTGTTACCGTAGTAGAATCACGGGAACATTTGCAGTCTCTGACTAAGCAAGATGTTGGATCAATTCGAGAGCTACACCGCCCATGGATTGACGAAGTTAAAATTGAATGTCCCTCGTGCTCGCAGCCGGTTTCACGAGTGAGCGAAGTCGGTGATTGTTGGCTGGATGCCGGTATCGTGCCGTTTTCAACCCGCGGCTGTTACGGCCGAAATACTGACGGTAGTCTCAATCACTCAGACTGGGCGCAGGCCGATTGGATCTGCGAAATGAGTGAGCAGGTTCGACTGTGGTTTTACTCGATGCTCTTCATGGGAGTGACTCTCAATCAGCGCCCACCGTACCGGCACGTTTTGACGTATGAGCGCGTCTTGGCGGAGTCGGGAGCCAAGTTCTCTAAAACCGGCTACATGATCAAGTTTGACGACGCTGCCGAGGCGATGGGTGTAGATACCATGCGCTACTACTTTGCCAGTCAGCCTCCGACGAGTGATATTCGCTTCGGTTACAGTTTAGGCGACGAAACTCGACGACAGTTGATTGCAATGTGGAACGTGATGTCATTCTTCAACACCTACGCTGAAATTGATCGCCCGCAGCTCGCGTCTGTCGCAAGTCTCAAAAATAGCTTACTCCCAATTGATCATTGGCTTTTGGCCAGTATATCGCGTTTTGTGAAAGAAGCGCAGGCTGCCTATGATGACTTCAACACTCCGCTGGTTGTAAGGGAGTTTGAGCGATTTACAGAGAGCTTGTCTAACTGGTACATCCGTTCGAATCGCCGGCGCTTTTGGAAATCCGGTTCGAGCGAAGACAAACTGGCCGGTTACTGGGCGCTCTATCAAGCCATACGCAGCATGACGGTGGTCATGGCTCCCATCGTTCCATTTGTGTGTGAAAAAGTTTGGCAGGAGTGCATCCGCCCCTACGATAGCGCGGCGCCGTTGTCGGTTCACACAAGTGATTGGCCTGACCTTCCGGCCTCTTGGGCAGACGAGAATGCCCTTTCCACAGTAGAGCGGGTACGTACTGTTATTAATCTGGCCCATCGCTTGCGCGCTGAGTCTAAAACCAAGACAAGACAGCCGCTGAGTGTTTTATACCTTTGGTGCTCTGATGAATGTCAGGCCGCTTGCCATGAAATGGAACAGGCAATATTGCAAGAACTCAATATTAAGGAGCTGCGCTTTCTTTCAGGCAAGGCTGAATTGTTTGTCAGTGTCGTGGAGCTGGATCTCAAAAAGGCGGGCCCTATTCTGAAGGGCGACGTAGGTAAAGTAGTGGGTATTGTCAATGCGCTTGGCACCGAGGAGGCGCAAAAAATTGCCTCTGCGATTGAGTCCGGCGCGGAGATATCTCTGCCCGGCTATGCAGGCTCCCTACCGGCATCCATATTCATAATTAAAAGCAAGGCCCGCCCCAACATTGTTGCTTGTGAAGAGAGCGGGTTGTTTCTCGCGCTCGATACGCATGTAACTCGGGAACTAGAGCATGAAGGGTGGATTCGAGATATTTTGCGTCAATCGCAGGTCCTGCGAAAAGAATCGGGGCTCGAAGTGCAGGATCGTATTCATCTGCATATTTCAAGCTCCTCGCCCGATGTTCATGCCGCGGTTCTCCAGTATCGTTCCCTGATCGAGGATGAGACGTTGGCCACCTTGTGCTCCGAGCATATGGCAAATCCAATCGGCTCAATTGAATTTGCGCTTGGATCCTCCGATGCCAACGTGCGCATTGAGTTAACAAAGCAACTCGCGTAAGTTTCGCATGCGAGTGTTGGCCTTAACGGGAGAAAGCGACCGATCAGAATCAGCTCTCTTTGTCGGGCTTAAACAAGCAGGGGTGGACATCAAGGTTATAGGCACTCCGCATGCCCATCTTTCGGCACAACTCAAGGAAGCGGCAATTCCTCTTACAAATCTCCCGTGCAAAAGTCGTCTTGATCTTTCAGTAATACGCTTCCTGCGAGCAAAGATTCGAACATACCCATTCGACATTATTCATGCCTTCACCTCGCGCATGTTGTCGAATGTTATCGTTGCAAGCTATGGAATGCCAGGCAGTATTATTGGCTATCGCGGGACGACCGGCCATATTAGCCGGTTTGATCCAATGTCCTGGCTGACGTATCTCAATCCAAAGGTCACCGCCATCTCATGCGTGTCAGGAGCAGTCCGTTCATATCTGGAGTCATGCCGCATTCCCTCACATAAACTCTATGTTGTATACAAAGGCCACCACATTGATTGGTACCAAGATAGCCACAGATTAAGCCTTTCTGAATTTGGCATTCCTCCTGAGTCCTTCACCGTAGCCTGTATTGCCAATGTCCGTCACGTCAAAGGCGTGGACATCCTTATTCAGGCCTTCCGTCAAATTTTGGAGCAACAGTCTTCCGCCTCTCAACCTCATTTACTTCTGATTGGCGACACTCGCCACTCCTCTATTCAAAGTCTAGCCCAGGGGTGGGAGTCTCACATTCACTTTCTTGGCTATCGCCCGGATGCCACTCAGTTGGTGCGGCATTGTTCCTTATATGTACAGCCATCTCGCGCACGGGAAGGCCTGCCCAAAGCCGTTATCGAAGCAATGTCCCAGGGCGTGCCCGTCATTGTATCTAATGCGGGGGGAATGCCGGAGCTGGTACGAGACCAAATTGACGGCCTGGTATGTCAGGCGGGGGATGTTGAAGACCTGGCACGCGCGATAACTCAAATGCAACAAAACCAACAATTGCTATCTCGCTTTGGAAGCGCGGGTCAAGATCGTATTAGAACCGGCTTTTCTATCGAAAATACAATTTCAAAAACGCTCGAGCTATACGAACATTTGGGCAAGGCGAAATGACCCCCCTATCGATTTAACGAACATACGGCGGATATCTGCCTTGAAGTCCACGGTGGAGCGCTGATAGAGCTATTCACTCACGCAGCTCAGGGAATGATGGAATACCTCTTCGGAGAATCGATAGAAAGCAAGGAGCCAAAGCACTTTGAGAATATCGTTGTCACTTCGCCTGACCTCAATTCTCTTCTTGTCGATTGGCTTTCCGAGCTTCTCCTCTATAGCACCGTGCAGCGCGCGGCTGTCGTTGCATATAATTTTGATCAATTGGCGGGCAACACATTGAAATCGCCAATGGGAACCCGCCAAGCGGAAGTCATTGAAGATATCAAAGCGATCACCCTTCACGATCTGCGCATTACTCATCACTCTGGGATGTATCGTGTGCTGATCGTATTTGATATTTAGTGTGGCCTCAAAGGTTTATCTTAGGAACTGCTTCAAATTCGATTCGCGCGTGAAGCGGCGCGAATCTCATGTCGCTA
>CAZPBV010000055.1:11771-13037 GCA_964584675.1 uncultured Bdellovibrionales bacterium | reverse complement strand
AGTACAGTTATGCGGTGTGACACAGACTAGCGATGCCTAGATTCTAAGTACTCAATTTCTCAGCTTTCAAATCTTTAATCATTATATTTTAGAGAAAGTTTCCTGCTGAATCAGCAGCGTATGGCCGTGTAATCGTTAGCATTTTAAAGGTGATTTCAAATCGACTATTTTTTGCTTTTTTGGCGCGCCGTCTCTGAGGAAAAGAATAGGTGAAAGCCTGTAATTTGGATAAGATAGGGAATGGACTCCATCCAATCCATTGAATTGCTTCACGCCCGCCTTCAAAACAAGCAGTTTTGGGGCTTCGCCTTGAGCACCCTTAGTTCCCTGGGCTTGGCCGTGCTGGCTTTTGGCGCTTGCGCTACGTTTTCACTGTCCGCCGGCTTCACTGCCGGCCTTGTGCTGTGCGGTGCACTCTTGGGATGGATTTTTCGGGCCGGACTGTTCAAGCGCCCGTCATTTCTTGAGGCTTCGCAGCTGTTTGATAGCGCCTACGGGACAAAGGATCGCGCTGCTACTTTGGTTGAACTGAACCACACCGATTCCCCACTGTCTGCGGCTCAACAGCACTATATTAAGAGTCAGCTTGACGCTATCTCGCTCGATACGCCGCCATCTAAACTTCCGCTGCCCCCGGCCCCACGTTCTCTACGAGTCCTGTGGCAAGCCGCCGTTCCTGCTTGGGTCCTCGTAATAGTTTTGTTTTTTTTGTGGGACGATTTTTTGCGCTTTTCAAGCCCCGCTTCCGCAGAGGGGAACCGAGTGAGAGAACTTCTTCAACAGGAACTTGCCATACCTCCCGCTCTGCGAAAGGAACTTGAACAGCTGGCCGTTGCCCTCGATTCTCACGAGCTGCACGACCAAGAGGTGACTACCGCTTTGGAACGCTCGGAAACTGCGCTCGAATCGGCTCAGGGGGAGCTCGAAAGTCTGCAGTCAGACTCAACTTCGAAAGAACATGATTCCAAGTCTTCTCAAGAACAGCCGTCTCAAGCTCCTCACGCCACACCGACTCCAACGCCTTCTCACGCACAAGAACAAAGCGATAATACCAAGGAGGACTCGTCTTCAGAGCAACAACCGCAACCAAAACAGCCGCCCGATTCTCAAGAAACCTCGGATAAGAAAGACGCCGATGTTCAACATTCCAAGCCGCAAAGCGGCGAGTCCAAGGACGCTCAAGAGGATACTCAAAGTCAGTCGGAGGAACAGGGCCAAGGGGGAAAGTCCGGGGACGGTAAGCAACAGACGGGGCAGGGGGACTCG
>CAZPBV010000055.1:9195-11761 GCA_964584675.1 uncultured Bdellovibrionales bacterium | reverse complement strand
TCGGGAGAGAAGCAGGACAGTAAAGGCCGGGGATCCCAACAAGGCGAGAAGAACGATTCGAAAGGGCAGTCCGGGGCAGGAAAAGGGGACCAAGATAAGAAGGAGTTTTCCGGAAAGGAATCTCAGGATGATCAAAAAAATCCCTCGGGTGATTCCAAGCAGGAGAAAGGGGATAAACAAGGAGATTCTTCGCCCCAGGGTAATCAGGGGCAAGCGCCGGGGGAGAATTCTCAACAGGCCCAGCAGTCACTCTCGCAGGTGCAACAAGCACTGGAAGACATCCGCAAAGAACAAGAGCAGGGTAAGAAACCGCAGGATGGTCAGAAGCCTAACGCCACAGGACAGGGGGCGGCATCTTCAACTCAACCCCAGGGACAGCAGCAAAGCCAAGGCCAGGGCGGAAACTCTGAACGCCAAGAGGAGCAAAGCAAAAAAGAGGATATTTCTCAGAAACAAGCTGGCAATAACTCAGCCGATAAGTCGGGAAAGGAATCGAATAAAGGCGAACCCGATAATGGAGACAAAAATTCCAAGCAACAGGCGCCCGAGAGCCAGCCGCCAAAGGATAAGACGGACACCGACCCGTCTAAGGGACAGTCGCAAGATAAAGGCAGCTCACAGCCCGATCATAACGCTGCGCTTAAGCCCTTTCCGGATGGAGAAGGCCCCGGCTCAGACGGCCTCGGCGGTAAGAAAGGTTTTCAAGATGTGGAGATCAAACCGCCCGATGAGAAATTTGATACTCGCTTTACCGGTCAAAATGGTACCCTTTCCAAGAACGACAAATCGGCTGAGACTAAGACCGACCTCGCTGATGTTAAACTTGCAAAACCGGAGCCTCTAAAGGATACAGCCAAACAACCTATCCCTCTGGAATATGAGGATATCCTACGATAGCATGCCAACCGTGACACAGGATTTTACAGAAAAGGAGCACATCGAGGCCGCGGTCTCGGATTTTGTGAACGCGTTTGAGACAGTCGAGTCTCAGATCGGCCAAATGATCGTTGGAATGCAGGATGTCGTCAGACGCACTCTTGGGTCCATCTTTGCCGGCGGTCACGTTCTGCTCGAAGGCGTGCCGGGTCTTGGCAAGACGCTACTCGTTAAGTCTATCGCCCGGGCGCTGGGTCTGACGTTTAAACGTATTCAGTTTACTCCTGATTTAATGCCCTCCGATGTCACCGGCACCCAGATTCTTACTGAAGACGATTCCGGCAGGCGCCGATTTTCATTCAAGCCAGGACCGATATTCGCCCACATCGTGCTGGCCGACGAGATCAATCGCGCCACCCCGAAGACACAGGCGGCACTGCTTGAGGCCATGGAAGAGCGCCAAATCACTGTGCTCGATCAGACACACGGCCTGCCCCAGCCGTTTTTTGTGCTTGCAACTCAAAATCCGGTTGAATTGGAAGGAACCTATCCACTGCCGGAAGCGCAACTGGACAGATTCCTCACCAAGGTGCTCGTAGCTCCGCCCTCTTCGCCCGAGTTAAAGGAAATTTTGAGCCGCACCACCGGAGCCAAGGTGCCTGAGGTACGCCCGGTGTTTTCTGCCGAAGATGCGCCCGAGCAAATTGAGATCATGAAAAAATTGGTTCGCCATGTTGTTATCTCCGATCCGATGTATGAGATTTTGGTGCGCATGATCGCGGCCCTCACCCCAAGCAATAAATACGCCACCGAATTAACCAAGCAGTACGTGCGCTTTGGCCCGGGCCCTCGCGGCGCTCAGGCTATTGTGTTGTCGGCTAAAGTTACCGCGCTCCTCGACAGGAGAATCAACGTATCATTTGAGGATATCCGCTCTGTTATTTTACCCTCGCTGCGGCACCGCCTCATTTTGAATTTTCAGGCTGAAGCGGACGGCGTGACCGCGGATGATATTATCGAACAAGTGCGAAAGGCCAAGTAGCGCCAGCCTTTCATGACGTTTTGGTATGGTGATTTCGACTCTTCCGGACACCTTTTCGCCCCGCCTGCTGCGACAACTTGAATTGCTGCGCTTAAAGTCGCGCCGTTCCTTTTTGGGAACCCGGCAGGGCGGTCATGTGTCGCCGAAACGCGGCCACGGCATAGAGTTCTCGGATTATCGCCAATACGAATTGGGTGATAACCCTCGCCACATCGACTGGGGAGTCTACGCCCGCACCGATAGGTTGTATGTGAAGCGTTTTCAGGAAGAGCAGGATTTGCAGGTTCTCATAGTCCTTGATACCAGCGCTTCAATGTTCACGCCGGCTCATGAACGCAAATGGGAGCGCGCCCGCGATTTATGCTTGGCGCTGGCTTATATAGCGCTTATGCAGCAGGATACCGTGAGCGTGGTCGGACTGGGGAGTTTTTACAGCCCCAAGCTCCACGGGGGCAGGGCTATCTACTCCCTTAATTCGCTCTTAGCCAAAGCAATTCCGGCACCCCGTTTTGATTTTGCGCGCGAGGTAGCTCGCGCCGCAACCAGGGTGCGATTTCCGGGGATCGCCATTATTATTTCGGATTTTCTGATAGATCTGCCGCTGGTCCGCGAGGCGCTGCGATCATTACGCGCCAGGAACTTGGACAT
>CAZPBV010000055.1:5398-9185 GCA_964584675.1 uncultured Bdellovibrionales bacterium | reverse complement strand
CAGGTTCTCAGTAACGAAGATCTGGAGCCGCTGGCAAAGTCCGAGGGGGCACTGGCGTATGATAGCGAGTCCGGGGAAGAGATGACGGTGACTCTTTCGCCAGAAAGCCGCGAGCACTATCAAACACTTCTCCACGAACACCAGCTAAATCTGGCCAAGCTTTTTGTAGATAATCACATTTCTTTCGCGCAAAGCCTGTCCTCAGAAAATTTTGAATCCTTTGTTGCGGGATCTTTCGAAAATCTCGGTATGCTCAAGGGACGGTAGCAAGATGAATTTAGGATTTACCATTCCATGGCTGCTGGCAGGCATTCCGGCGGCTCTGACGTTCCTCGTGATAGCTTACCGTCGGTCAGCGTACGGCAACCGGGTGATTGTGCCAACCTTGTTTCTGCTGAAACATCTCCAAGGTCAGCCCACGGCGCGGCGCAAGTTCGTTCCCCCGCTTCGCTTTTTCTTTGAACTACTCCTCCTCACACTGGTGGCTCTTGCGGCCGCCGGCACCTACCTTACTTCGTCACGAAGAAATATCGCGCTGGTGATTGATAACTCCCTCAGCATGGGCGCCAAGGACTGGGGGCAGACCGGCTCGCCCAATATCCTAGCGGCAGCGCTGGAAGGGGCGCGCGACGATTTGGCCCGCCTTTCGGGCGTTGCCCGAGTGAAAGTGTATGAAACATCGCCCCGTCTGAGGGCAATCAGTCAAGAGTTCGAGAGCCCTGGTGAGGCCGGAACACTGCTGTCACTTGTCAGGTTGCGCTTTGCAGGGGATAACCTTGAGGCCGCGTTAAGCAACCTGCTCGGCGATGCGGCAATTGATGAAATTTATGTTTTTTCAGACAAATCTTCGGTTACTGCCGGCACGCGCCTGTCTTTTCGACCTCTCAGTGTTACCGATCGAAATCAACAAAATGTTGCTATTTCGCGGCTCAGCTTTTCCGCCGACTCTACCCTTCGATCTGGGGGCGCTGAGGCGCGGGTGGAGGTGAGCGCCTATACCAACGAGGATACGACTGTAGACCTACGCATGAGCGGTTTTTCGCTCAAAGACAAAGCCTGGCGCCAGATTGCAGTCAAGACAGTTTCGGTTCCTAAGCGCGCCCATGTTCAGGTGCCTTTTGAGGTTGAAGCGCGGCCATTTGACGCATTCATGGCCGAACTAGTTGATAGAGGCGCAGCTTCCCAAAGCCGCCTCAATTCAATTCCCGAGGATGACAGGGCCTTTGTCACGGTACGCGACCAACACCGCTCTCTCCTCTTGGTGAGCGACTACAGCCTCCAAGCTCTCGGGCTGAGGGATATCGGGTCGCTAGCGGTGCGGGCTGAAAGTCCGCAATCGTACACTCCAGAGCACCTCAAAGGCGAGTCAGTCATATTCCACCGATTTGTCCCTCCGGAACTGCCCAAGGCAAATAGTCTGTTTGTGCTTCCTCCCCCCGCTAACACCCTCTTCCCCGTGAGCGGTTCTGTCACTCGCGGAGAAGTGACAAGATGGCTTTCAGAGCATCCGATTCTCTCCTATCTCAATCTTCCGACGCTCGAATTGCAGCAGTTGTTTCCACTCTTACGGGTACCGTGGATGAGCGAGATAGTGCAAACAACCGCCGGCACCGCCGCTCTGGCAGGTGAACGCGGTGACTATCGCTATGTGGTCACGGGGTTTGAACTTTTTCCGTACGAAGGGCGCCGCGCTCCGTTTTTGAGTATTTTTCTATTAAATATTTTGAAATGGCTCTCTGATAGCAGCGTCCAGTCGGGCCACATACCGGTCTATTCTGCTATTGAGCTTCCTGATGCGCAGGCAGGCGCTCACTATGTTGATGCTGATCATGCCGACGCCATCGCCATAGAGGAGTTCCACGGCCAGAGGAGCGCGTTCCCCATGGTTCCGGGACTTGTCCTTGCCGGTTCCCGCGGTGAAGAGTCGCTCTATGCCGCCGATTTTTTTGAGTCGTCTGAGTCCAACCTACTGGATCGCCCCGAGGTTCATATTAGTTCCGCACCCGTTCAGCTTGCTCAGCGAAACGCGCACCGAGATCTGCTTGGGTGGCTTTGCTTAGCGGCCGCTTTTTTGATTGGGCTTGATTTGCTGATCATTTTATTGAGGTCGGGCCGTGCACTTCGAGCTTAACCTAGAACCATTGGCAGCCTATGGGGCCCTTTCCGTTTTTGCGTGCGGCCTCCTGTGGCTCTTTGTCAGGCGACAACCAGCCCGCACTGTGGGAACTTACCTAATACGGGGCGCGGCGGCACTCCTTCTAGCGGTAGCCGCATTTGAACCTCGCCTGGTAGACAGTGTCGACGAAAATAATTCCATTGTCGCGCTCGACATCTCAGAAAGCATGGACGCCGAGGTGGCGCAAAAACTCCTCGAGCAGGCTGCAGCTCTGGCTCCTCAAGCCCCCGTACTGCCATTTGCTTCTTCGGTAGGACCCCTTCCTCTCGACCATCCCCAAGGATCTCTCGACTACACTGATGTGCGATCGCGCTCGGAACGCTTGGACATCGGACATTCAAACATTGAACGCGCCCTCAGCCAGACTCTCGCCCTTGACAGTGCTTCAAAACCAATTTCGAGCGTCATTCTCATCTCGGACGGGTTTCAAAACCAGGGCTCGGCTCTCGGAGCGGCAGCCCAGCTTGCCTCGGCCGGCATACAGGTGTTTCCTCTCGTTCCGCAGCTCTTTACCCCCGGACAGGAACAATTCAAGATTAGCAATCTCTATACCCCGCTCATAGCGCCGGCCCAAAAGAGCGTCGATGTGCGAGTGAGTGTCAGCAACACCTTTTCCCAGCCTCTGTCGGGCCGTCTCGTGGTGCATCACGACGATCATGTTGTCTTGGATAAAACTATCAACGTTGGAGGCAAACAAGAAATCCTGGTCATCGCACAGAGCGATCCCTCCAAGGAGGGCATCAAAGAGGTTCGGGCAACCTTTACACCAAATGATCACAACCTTACGCCCAGTTCGGCGGTATCCTACTTGTCCGGCGAGACACGGGAAAAAATTCTCTTGCTTGCCGGCGCTGCCGATGATTATCGCCTCTTGATAGATGCCTTGCGCAACCAGTCCTATCAGGTAACGGTACAGAGCGCCGCCGAACAGGGCGCTCAGGGGCGGCTTTCCTCTGTGCCGGTGCTCAATGACTATTCGGCAGTGTTGTGCGCAAATATTGCCCATCAGCAGTTTCCGCCGGGTTTCAGCAGTCAGTTAAAAAACTATGTAGCCGGCGGCGGAGGTCTCGTCATGATTGGCGGAAACAGAAGTTTCGGGCTGGGCGGCTACATTGAAACTCCGGTTGCCGATATTCTGCCCGTCGAACTGCTACCTCCCCGCGCCGAAGAAAAGCGCTTGAACGTTGCGGTGGTGCTGGTAATCGACAAATCAAAAAGCATGGCGTCTGACGGCAAACTAGAGTTTGCCAAAGAGGCTGGACGAGCAGTGATTGCGAGCCTCAAGGACGACGACTACATAGGCGTGATTGGTTTTGACAATTCGCCTTTCGAAGTGGTCCAGCTCGGCCAGTTGGCCCGCATTCGCGACCATGCCACCGAGCGTATCGGCCGCCTCTACCCGCTTGGTGGCACCAATCCGTTTCCCGCCATGGCAGAGGCGCGCCGCCGCCTTGAAGGCGTCAGCGCGGGTCGAAAACACATGATACTGCTCACTGACGGGATTATCCGCGATGCCGGGCCAGAGTACTACGAAATGGTTAAAGAGATGCGATTTCTTGGTATTACCGTCTCAACCGTCATGATGGGGGTCGAAGATGATTTTGGGTTCCT
>CAZPBV010000055.1:0-5388 GCA_964584675.1 uncultured Bdellovibrionales bacterium | reverse complement strand
AAAACATCGCGCAGTATGGCGGAGGAGCCTACTATCAAACCTCGGATGCCAGATCACTGCCGAAAATTTTCTTGCAAGATGTAAAGGTGAAATCCGGCGAACAGACGTTGCAGGAAAAGCGAGATTTTCCAGTGCGCGCGGCATCTCCGCGAAGCACCACAATTGACGCTTTCCCGCCTTTGAGAGGATACGTCGAAACAAGGCCTCGGGAGAGGGCCCGCACCGAGCTACTGGTGGTTGATGAAGACAAGGGCAAGCCTCTTTTGGCATCGTGGGAATTTGGGAAAGGGCGTAGCATCGCTTTTACCTCCGATGCCAATGGCCGCTGGTCAAGCGCCTGGGCCGGGTGGGGCGGTTTTACAAAATTTTGGAGCGAGATCGTGGACTCCGTTCGTCCTGAGCGAGGAGCAGCTTCAGCTCCACTGCGTTTCGATCTCCGTCAACACCTCGATCACGGCGAAGTAATGTTTGATTTAACCGTCTTTTCCGAAGATGCGCAGGGCACCCCGCGCGCTACTGTCGTGACTCCGGATGGAAGCTCGGTAGATATTACGCTGCGCGCCATCTCACGCGGGCGCTATGAAGGCTCGGTTCCCAATGCCATGGCCGGCAAGTATGAATTTCGCGGCTTCATCGGGGAACGAAAACTCACTCCGGTTGCATTTGCGCTTTCCGGCGAGTTATTTGGCGAAAAGAAGGGGCAGGGCTTTGATGTAACCCTCCTAGAAAAGCTTGCGTCCTCTGGAGGCGGCAAAATCAATCCGGAAGCGGAACGCATTGCCCAGCATACACGTAAAGTAGTGACGTCCCGCAACCTTTCTCTCTGGTTCCTGCTTGCGGCTTCATGCCTTATCATTATTGAAATTGGAGTGAGGCAACTCTTCAATTATCGCTTCATGCGGCTTCGCGCCCGTCCTTCGCTCCTGTTGTTGATAGCGCTTGCGTCTTTTCTCGGCGGTTGCGGAGCGCATCGGACTCGGGTCATCGACGACGCAAGCAAGACGCATCCCCTGTTACAGGAGTATGAACGGGGAAATAGAATCCCCAACCCGTCATTTGAAAATATCAGCGCGGCAAAGCCATTGGCATGGAATGAGAGCGGGTGCGAAATTTCATCAAGCGAAGCGTACTCAGGAGAGTACTCGTTATTGCTGCGGGCTTTGCCTGGAGAGACAGCGACTTGCATTTCAGACACCTTCCCGGTGACTAACGGAAAATACGATTTTTCCGTATGGCTTAAGGCAGCGGATCTGCAACTCAGCGCCGATAGATTTTTCAACGAAGCTCTGCAGATTCGTCTGCGCCTCTATGACACCACCGGAGCCGAGATCTCACCGGATTCAACATTTTTGAATCAAGTCATTGACTCTCAAGACCTCAGCTACTCGCTCAATCGAATCGAACAGGATGCAACGGTTACGAATCTTGAATTTTCTCAGGTGCACCTTGTGCCAAGATACTATCCGTATGACGAAGGATGGCTGCCCAAAACAGCGGCCCAGGCACGAATCGAATTAACGCTCCAGGGAGCCGGCTATGTATGGCTTGATAATTTTGATTTTCATTTCAGCAAATACAACTTTCCGTTAATCGAACGGGTGCGCCTGGCGCTCAGAAGCGGCGACAATAATATGATTTACCCGGCTCCGCGGTCTGCCGTGCCGATGGCTTCGTCCTGGACCATCGACGCAACCGCCGGCGTAGCGCTGTGCTTGCCCTCTCACCAGATGGTCTCGGAAAGGTCCGAACTATCGCCTGCTTTTGCGCAGGCGGTCTCGTCTTTGGAGGACCATATTCGCTCTCTGATTCCTGAAAAAATCCCGGTTTTGCGCTCATGTTCCCACGACATTTTTACCATCATCATGCCAAATCCGTCTCCCGTCAGCGAAGGAGCGCAGGGTCACTACAACATTAAACCATTTAGCCGAGCCGGTTCAGAAAATGGGGTCGTTCTTGAAGCGGTCGACACCGCCGGCCAGGTATATGGCCTCCAAACTCTTGCGCAACTTTTTCAGGCTCTCCCCGGAGGAACTGTCAGTTTTCGCCCCCTGAATATTTCCGATGGACCTGCATCACCGCTTCGCACAGCAAGCGGCACCAACGCGCATAGTCGCCACTTCCGCGAGGAACTAGCGGCCTCGCGATGGCTGCCGGAATTACGCCTCAATATGCTCTTTATTGGCGCACAATCGAAGGCACTGGGATGGTGGCCCATTCGCGCCGATGCGCTCAGAGCAGTTCAAATGATCTCGGCCGCTGGAGACGCACAGCCCCTCTTGCAACTGGGAATTCTCATCAACCCCTACCTGATGCGAGGGAGCGCGGATAAGGGAGCGTCTTTTGTCTTTTCCGATCCACAAAACATCGAGCGGCTCTACGCTGTCGTGCGCGCTTTCCTTTCGAGCTCTTCGGCTCGGTATCTCATCGTTCATACCGATGACTTTGCTCCCGTCACGGAGGGTCATAAGTTTGGCTACGGTCTTTCGTACCCAGCCGATCGGAGCCGCTTCAAAACACTGGCGGGAGCCCACGCCTTCTTAATGAATTATCTCATCAAGAGATTGAAACGCGAATTTCCCGGCACCGCGATCTATTTTGTTCCTCCTTGGTACAACAATCTCTTTGTAGATTTGAGCCGAGGCCTCGGCCAAAGCTACCTCAAAGAAATATGCCGGACCCTTCCGGGTGATGTTCCCGTCCTTTGGACAGGCCCGACGGTGCGCTCGCTGTTCATTGACGCGGCGCATGTTTCCCGATTTAAAGAGTGGTGCCCAGGCCATGAACTTATGTTGTGGGATAACACTCTGTACGCGCGGCGCAATGAACAGTACTGGGGTAACCACAAAGAAAGAGCGCATCTGGCCTCACTATTTGAACCGTATGATGTTGCCCACCCGTATGGAGAACCCCTGCCCATTTTTCTAAACGCGCATGTGAGCGAGCTCTATAGAATTCAAATGGCCTCGTATGCTGACTTTGTTTGGAACTCACAATCGTATCAGCCCGAAAAGAGTTTGTGGAACTATCTGCGGATGAGATTCGGAGAGCAGGCCGCTTGGGACCTTCTCGAATTTGACCGCGTGCTGTGGGAGCTCAAGGAGGCTCGCCTGGCGACACCGGCATCACCTCATGACCAGGTTCTTTTAAGGCTCATGAGCCTATATTTCGGGCTCCACTCCGAGTTGGCCGAGCAGGAGGGGGACCTTGTTGATGAGCTGGGGAACCTGCTGCTGGAGCAGGTCAACACGAAATCTCAGGTCTCCGATATCAAGTAACACATTGTAATCGCTTGTTTTTTTCTTGAGATTTCTACATCACCTATCACCCTGTCGAGTTCATAACGATGTTTAAGTTTACCATGTCCTAGTTGGGACATAGGCGTGTGAAGTGTTTGTTAAGGATGGGTCATACATATGAAGGTTAAGTGCTCATTATTTTACGCATGTTTCTCCGTGGTAGCGTTAAGTTGTCTCTGCACTCCAGAGACCTTCGCAGCCTCAAAAAAGAATACCAATAGAAAAGTAAAGCGCCTTGAGAAAAGAGTAGTCGCTCTGGAAAAAGCCATGAGTGCTCAGGGCAACTCAATCAACACCATTACAAGTATCATTGAGAAAATTAGCACCGACGTCAAAACGATTGTTGTGCGTCTTGATACTGGCGGTGGCGCGGCTGGACCCGAGGGCCCATCTGGTCCTCAAGGACCCGCAGGAGTAGCTGGAGCAACCGGCCCCTCTGGCCCAAGCGGTGCACAAGGCCCATCTGGCCCCGTCGGACCGTCTGGTCCCCAAGGGCCCTCCGGCCCAGTTGGTGCAACCGGCTCAACCGGTCCTTCAGGACCCTCCGGTCCAAAAGGAGATCCCGGAACCACTCAGTGGAGCGGCATTCAGGGAAAGCCTGATTACGCAACATGGGAGACAGGCGGCAGAGTGAGAGTCCGTGAAACTGGTTGTGGTGGCGGATACGCAAGTTCCTGCGATGAGGGCGGAAACGGCTACATAGACCGGGCAGATGTAGCAACCTACTCTGAGTCTGTTGCGGCCAATGTAGTAGGAAGCGCTCAAATCGCCAACGGTTCAATTACACGCGATGATATCGCATATCAAACGCTCGTGGATGGCAACATGGCCCCTCGTTCGATCGGTATGAATAAGCTCAGGCCCTTTCTCTTTCGCTATACATGCAACTCCCCCGCAAACGATGTAACCACCTGCAACATAGGAAATGAACACCTCATGTGCTTCCTCTCCCGAGTTACTCAGGTGAGCGCCTCGGGTGCCCAGCCGGTATGCGAGGTACGGCCGGACCACGATTTCGGAAACTATCAGAACCCAGTGTCCGGAACATCGTGGAAGATGGTTAGCCTTAACGCCGGATGTAGCGCTATCTGTATCCCAGATTGGGGCTACTAGAGCTCACCATTAGGAGTGTCGGGAAGCCTGACTCACGGGGCGCTTTAAAAAGCTGAGTGAGACAAATGTCTTTACCATAGCCGGGGCCCTTCGCCTTTTGGTTGAAGGGCCCGGCTACTTTTTTTCGCAACGTTCCAGTAAAACCACTACTTCCACATGCGGCGTATGCGGGAACATGTCAATTGCTCGAATTGAACTCACGCGATAGGACTTCCAAAGTGAGGTCAGTTCAACTGCCAGATTCTTGAAGTTACAAGACACATAGATGAGGCTCTGCGGGCCTCGCTCGACAATGTATTCCAGCACCCGCTTATGCAGTCCCGCCCGGGGCGGGTCGACAACCCACAAATCGGCCGGAGCCTGCGCCAGATCAAAATCTTCGCTCTTCATGCACTGAAACTCCGCCGAACTCTCGTTGAGCCTGGTACTAAACTTGGCATCATGGATGGCGGAAGCGAGCACTTCAACACCAATGGTACGTTTCATTGCCGGCGAGAGCGCCATAGAAAAAAAGCCGCTGCCGCAATACAGATCAAGCGCGCTATCGACATTGCTGGCTCGCGCAAATTCAATAACAGTTTCGAGCAAAAGGGGCGCAGCATACGAATTAGTTTGGAAAAATGATTGCGGACTGACGCGATATCGAAAGCCCGCGACAGTCTCAATCAAATACCCGTCGCCCCGCACCGTGCGGTACTCATCGCCAACCGAAGTATCGCTGGTTGAGTAATTAATAGCCCAGACTAGTTGGTGAGGAGCAATGATAGCGGCGAGTTCGCCGAGCGCGCGCTCGGCCTCCGCCTCTTCGCCGGGCCCATTCGCTTTTGATGTAACCAATGATACCAAAACATCCCCCGCGCTTGTGCTTCGAATGACCGCGTAGCGAAGAAATCCATGGTGCTTTTTTCTATCAAAGAAAGACAAACCGCACGACCGGGCCCATTCTCGGACAGGCACAAAGCATTTCTCAATCGGCTCA
>CAZPBV010000054.1:9007-13064 GCA_964584675.1 uncultured Bdellovibrionales bacterium | reverse complement strand
CTTGCGGTAAGTTCATTTTTATTTCCGGACAGGTCGGTTGGAATGAGGACGAGCAGTTTGTTTCATCCTTGATCGAGGGACAAACGGAGCAGGCGCTGCGAAATATCGCCGCCATTCTCCACGAGGCGGGCGCCAAAACATCTCATATTACCCGTCTGACATGGTACGTCACCAACAAGAAGCTTTATCAGGATGCAAGATCCGCCATAGGAGAGGTCTACCGCGCTATTATGGGACGTCACTATCCCGCCATGACCCTGGTCGAGGTAAAGAGCCTGCTCGAAGAGCAAGCATTGGTGGAAATAGAGGCGACCGCTGTTATTCCGGAATAGGAGGTCATGTGGAAGAGTCTTCAAGAAGCGCGCATCTCGATACTTTTGCCCGCGATGGCCTGCCGCCGCGAGAGTGGTGGCCTAACATAGTTGGCGTGCCGAACTATCCCACCCAGCTTAACTGCGCCGCAGAACTGCTTGATGGCGCTATCTCACGCGGCTGGGGGGACCGAATTTGCGTTATTTCAGGTTCTGAGCGCTGGACATATAGCCGTCTCAATGACTACGCCAACAAAATTGCAAATCTACTATCCCGCGAGATGGGGCTTGTACCTGGCAATCGAGTACTGCTGCGCGGACCAAACTCCCCTCTGCTCGCTGCCCTGTGGTTTGGGGTCTTAAAAGCCGGGGGGGTATGCGTTACAACTATGCCGCTCCTGCGCCAGGCAGAGCTAGAACATATTCTTGAGAAAGCTCGTGTTTCGCATGCCTTTTGTGAACAGTCATTTTCCGAAGACCTTGCGGCAGCCAAATCTTCATCGCCAGTCCTCAAGCATCTTATCACATACACCGACGGGAAGTCTGAGCAGCACAACCAATCTTGCGATGTCTCCTTGGAGGAGATTATCGAACACCAGCCGTCACACCATGATCCAGTTATCACGGCAGCCACTGATGTAGCGCTCATTGCATTTACTTCTGGCACGACGGGCAAATCAAAAGGCACTGTCCACTTTCACCGCGACGTTCTTACTATCTGCGACTGCTGGCCGGTGCAAATTCTGAAGCCAGCAGCTGACGATATTTTTTGCGGCACCCCCCATCTGGCATTTACCTTTGGGCTCGGTGGATTACTGCTTTTCCCCATGCGGATAGGAGCTGCCACAATGCTACTTCCAAAATCCGGCCCCGAAGAACTATTAGCAGCGATTGAGAGGCATCACGCGAGTATATGTTTCTCCTCCCCGACCGGATATCGAGCCATGGCATCGATGGCTTCGCGACACAACCTCAAGAGTCTCAGAAAGTGCGTATCCGCCGGGGAAGTTTTGCCCGAGGCCACCTTTCGGCTATGGGAGGAATCCACCGGACTATCGCTCATCGATGGGATCGGGGCGACCGAAATGCTGCATATTTTTATTTCCGCAGCGGATGGCAATATTCGTCCAGGCTCAACCGGCAAGGCGGTGCCCCCCTATGAAGCTCGCATTGTTGACGAGAATGGCAACCCGGTGCCGACCGGGCAGATCGGACTTCTACAAGTTCGAGGCCCCACCGGCTGCCGCTATCTGCATGATCCCGACCGTCAGCGCGAGTATGTAAGGGACGGATGGAACACCACTGGGGATGCCTATTCGCAAGATAGCGACGGCTACTTTTGGTTTCACGCGCGAGCCGACGACATGATAATTTCATCGGGTTACAATATTTCGGGGCATGAAGTTGAGAATGCCTTGCTTCAGCACGAGATTGTGAGGGAATGCGCGGTTGTTGGAACCCCCGATCCGGAACGCGGCCAGATTGTGAAAGCATACGTGGTGTTGAAGGAAACGCCGGGCGAGTGCACGACTCTGGTCAAACAACTTCAAGATTTCGTTAAAAAGCAAATTGCCCCTTACAAGTACCCGCGTGCCATTGAATTTGTTCCACATCTGCCACGCACAGAGACCGGCAAGCTGCAGCGGTTTCGGCTGCGATAGCGATAGCCGGCCCACTATTCCCTCGGTTACCGCAACCACCCCGCGAGACCGATTTCTACCGGTTGCAAAGGCATTTACCTCGGGCCCGGGGATGACGAATAGTTTGGGCATAGGAATTTCCGCCCACAAGCACAGCTCCTGAACCAGAGAAAAGAGCTGTGGCGCCTCCTCCTGAGCCAACTCCCGGGCACCGTGCATCCTGAGCACAATCTTATCTGAAAAAAAGTAGGCCCCGAGGTTCATCAGTACAGCCACAGCCGCAAAAAACCACGTATAGCCGGGGCCAATTAAAGACCCAAAACCAATCAGAATACCACTCAACACCCCCAAAAGCATCAAGGTACGCAGCTGACCATTCATAGGCGCACAATCATCCTCCTTTTCCAATTCACTAGAAGCATGTAGTCATGGGATTGGACTATTTCAAGCCCCTCAGGCCGATCTCAAAAGGAGTCACTGTGAAAATGACAGCGCGAATCTTTTCCAGCGTGTTTTGCTCTCTTATCCTGTCGCCCCTCTTTTCGCTTGCAAGAGCGCAAGCGACACCCTCGCCAGTGGCGACTCCCAACCACGCTGTTAAGTACATTTGCACCTCCGACATTGCTCCGGGCCCAGCTCACGACAGAGAGATTGCCAAGTGTTTTGCAGAGCACGCCCCCGTAGAGGTCAAAATGCCTGAGTGTGGAATATCCTTTAGGATGCCGGCTTCGTGGATAGTCAAGAAGGAGGAACCGTGCTTGTTATCTTTCTATCCAAAAAGCTGTCTCGCGGAGAAAGAACGTTATGATAAATTACCACCAGTTGATATCCGCAAGATTGCTTCCGGAGAACTGGGAAGGGACGATCCTAATCTTTATGAGCTGTCCCTTGAGGCATTTCAAATCGCTATTTATCGCGGAACTTACGAGCATGCCTATACACAGGCGGGATTTAGGCTCGCAACGCCGGAGGAGCTTTCCTCCTCCGAGGTTGAAGGTAGCAAGCCGAGGACCTTAGTAGTCGAGGGCAGGCTAGGCGCCCTCTCGGCAGCCGAAGAGCATAGGCGAGGTAAGTGGAAGATCCTAACCGCTGATGTGATTCAGGGAGTCTATTTTCGGCATGGGGGTGGTTACGCACAAATTGGCACAAAACCAGCCAAACTGTACTTCAACGTAGAAAAGCAGATCGGGATAGAGGTTATTTCCGAAGATTCTGTCTGTTCCAGGACTTCTGTTTATACTGACGAAGATTTTATTGATTCACTTCAGATTTCACATGTAGGAACCGGCGGCTCACAGGAGCGGTAACAGCGATTCTGCGCACTACAAAAAGAAAGATGAGACCGAAACCAGTTGCCCCTGAAGCAGCTCGTTTGTCTCGCGAGCACTCTTACTGAACAATTCTCGACTCCCCCTCTTCTCCATCACTGCTCTGAACCACGTCAAGGCTGGTTGATGGAGCATCTCGCGCTTCTTTCTGCTTTCTAGTCAGCGGCGCTCGGGTGCCGGTCAACTTGTCTGCGCCTGTAGTCGGCGCTGCATTCTGCCGCTGCTCACGTTCAGCCGGTTTAACGCCAGAGTCGGGAGTATCTTGCCTCATCTCGACGGGTTGCGACTCTCCACGGCGTTGCGCTGGAACCGCAACTTTTTGGCTGCTTCTTCTCAGGCGTTTCTTCGACCGGGATACCAGTTCGCGAGTCGTGCCATCAAACTCAAGTGTCTCGTTTTGAGCATAAAGAGACATAAGATCTCTCTCAAGTCTATCGAGCTCGCTCCTCATCCGCATTTTTACTTCTTGACCATTTTTAAGGCGGCTCTTCGTTCCGCGCTGATTGCGTTGCGCATATCGAAGCGCCCGCTCGATATGCGGCGGCCGCTTGAGAGTTCCATGACCCTGACGCCGACGCTCCTGATTTTTCTGATTGAGGGACCGCTGCGCAAGCTTCTTAGAGGGGCCTCGATCTTTCAGCCCTGCCCTTTCTCGTCTCCCCGCTCTACTGCGAAGACGGCCCGGTTCGTTGGCACGGACAAAGCGACGCGAACGTCCGCGTTGAGTACGAGCAGGCCTCGCTTGCCTGGATAACATTTTCAAACGCCGCCTCATGAG
>CAZPBV010000054.1:0-8997 GCA_964584675.1 uncultured Bdellovibrionales bacterium | reverse complement strand
GAGAGCAAGCGAGCGCTGCAATGACCGCATCACACGAGTGAGCCTTGCTACCTGCCGCAAGGATTGCACTCGAACACGGCGAGTGGTTGTGTGGCCCACGCGTTTTCCTGTTCGAATTCGAGAACCCATAGATAACCGACGCGCTGGACGGTTCAATTCACCGCGGCCGCCGGTTCCCTTATTGGACTGAACCTGTTTGAGGGAAAGAGACCTGCGCTGGTTAAATCTCCTCACTCTCATCAGGTGATCGCTGAGACGACGCGCCTTTAGTGCCTGTACATTGCGACTGCGCGCATTTGACTTTCGTGGCACGCGTTGTTGCAGACGACTACGAACTTGGGTGGCGCGACCCCTTCTTGTAACAAGCCGGGAATGCCTGGGCTGCGATGAGGTCTTCTGCAAACGCCGCAGCCGGCCGCCCTGGACGGTCGCTCGTCTCACCCGACTATTCCCACGAGATACAGAACTTCTGCCTCCCGGCTGTTTTGACTGAGGGACATAGAGGCTCACGGAAACCGAATTTGGCTTGGTTCCACTTGTGATGGAGAGTGCTTGAGCAGGAATAGACTTGAGACTTGCCGGCGCGCCGGCCTCGGACAAGGCGCCGCTTGAGACCGAAGATCGAAAACTCTCACTTCCCGGTGATAAGACAGCCGGCGTTGTCCCGGATCCGCGTGCTGCCGCATAAACCGGGTTGACTTCCTGAAATCCCCCTTCAACTTGGCGTCGTTGTTGAATGGTTGCGGCGGCATTCTGTTCTCGCGTCTGCTCGCCATTCCCAAAGCCCCTTCCATCGACATTATTGACTCGTTCAGCCTGCGAAGCGTTAGCAAATTGAGTGGTACGATTGTCAGGAGTGGCGCTATCCACGGCAGCATTTTTCTCTTTCATATTCAAAGTATCTCTACTGCGCTCGTCTCTATTTGAGGTTCTGTTCTCACTGTGGGCCGGGGTCCGGTTGGCATTCAATTCGCGCGCGAGCTGTTCAATGGCGGCGATTCGAAGACTCTGCTCGGGTAGCTGTTCCGGATTCTGGCGCAAACCAATTGGTTCAACACGACGCACTTCTACCGGCGGGTCCTGGCGGAGAGCTTCAACTGACGCAGACACTCGATTTTGCATCATGGCAATCTCGGCCATTACCACAGTATGTGGCTGTCGCCGTTCAGCGCCGGCCTCAGCAGTACGCTCAATCCGAGCAGCATCAATCGTATGTTCGCTTCCCGGTCTCTGCTCGACACCATTGACGTTTGCTACAGTATGCTGGCCGCGCAATGCGCCGGCATCATGGGGCTGCACATTCTGCGGAGCACCTCGCGTAGCCTCGGGAGTCGCTGCAATACTTGACAAAGGAGCGGAGTTCGCCCGCACCAAGTCGGCGGCTGAATGCGGGTTCTTTACAATATCACGGATAGTGGCAGTGTGCCTGTCGATTTCAATGCGAAGCTTCTGCTGAATCTCTGCCCCGGCGTTTTTTCCTTGTTGGTAGGCAGAATGGAGGCAATCGGCCATGTCTAAAGTCGCCTGGCGTACTTCGCCGGTCGGATCGCTCTTCATCACTTGCAGCATCCGAGTCACATCCCCTTTGTTGAGATCCCCTCTTTCTACCGCCTCCTGCAAGGTCTTACTCATTTGCTGAACTTTCGGATCTCCAAAACCACAACACTTGCCGCCGCTGCAAACTGTCTCACAGTCGGCCGGCACTGCCGTGGGAGTTGCACCGGGGACGCGTGTCAGGGAGACGCCATCGGAAAATCCCATACTATTTGCCTGCCGCGCGCCATTCATGGCGACCAGCGGATCTGTCTGTCGCCCTCCGTCCACTATTCCCAAAAACCTGAACTTTGGCCGAGCGCCAAGCGCTGCATTCATGGAGACTGCCGAGGCCTTAGTCCCAAGAACTGCGTCAACCAAATCTGCGGGGGTTCCGGCAGGACCAGGAATACTCATAGATCAGTTCTTCTTGGATACAAGAAATCGTTGCGACACCTCGTCCGGAGACAACACTCCAATTTTTTGACCCCTGCAAACTTGCTCGAACGATTCCGGACTCGCTTCTTGCCACCAAGCCGGACTTGGCAAAGTTATAGCGGTTCCTCTCACCAGCGGCATCTGGGCGAGAGCATCATCTACAATCGCAGACAAATAGTCTTGTAAGCCCGCCCTCTGATAGGAGAGCGAGAGATCGCCAACATTCACCGCAAAGGGGTGATGGTGCCATTGTGGTGGCACATCCTGCCTCACCGGCAGCGATACTCCGGTTCGTACTGCCCCCCCCGTCTGGTGCGGCGCCGTCACTGCCGAAACCGCAACTGCAAGAAAGTCAGCGCGGGCGCCAACCAAAAATTTATCTTGGTGCGTCTCGGCAGTGAAATTTACCACCAGATCAAAAGAAGAGAGTCCGGTGGTAGCGCGAATAATTGCATCTGCCACCACCCCTACCCGGAGCACCAGACCAAGCTTGCTCGGACACTGCGGGACCGTTGTGGTCATATCAATGATCGCGCCGAGCCGCTCGTCGTCGCCATACAATCCCAGATTAATCCCGCGCGGGAGTCCGAGCTCCAGGATACTTACGTCAGCGGAGGCACCAGGATCTTGCTGTCTAAAAAAATCAGGATCCAAAATACAATGAATTCCTCGAAGCAATTCTTCCGCGACTGCGGCCCCGTCAGCGGAATCAATCCCTCCCAGAGTCAGGCGAAAGCCGCTTTGGTCCAATCGGAGAGGACCAACTTCTGAACGAACAATCTGGGCAGCGCCAGCTGCAGATACTGAGTGACTACCGCCCGTTGATTTGCCCATATCATGACGTGTGTGCATATATAGAATTATATTTTCCATTACGATCGTTTGGCTTGACATATCATGCTTATACTTGGTTCACAATATTTTATATTGACGACTAATAGCCATAGCCAGAAAAAGTGGTTATCTATCTAATCTTTATGATTAAAATATGAATCTTAGTTCGTCGCCGAAGGATTGATAGCGCCCTTGTGAAGAGGAGTCACATACAAGCGTGCGTGCTTTCTTAGTAATTTATTAAATTGGTATAGCCTCAATTTGCTTACTATCTATTCAAATAGTTTTGGTCAATGAAACGGTCTAACCGACACCCCTGCAACGATCAAGTCACAATTGCATAAATGGATATGTAAGGGCTGGGCTGAGAATAGTGGACTGCCCCAGCGCCACATATTTATTCAAACATTGGTCTCTCACGTTCGTACAGCCGCACGAACTCAGACGCTCGCCGGCTCGCCTCTGTAGCGGATCATCGCAAGTTTAGGAATTCGATTTGGTACCAATGCCTTCAAAGGGTTATGAAGTTGTTTCAACAAGTTGGACGCTGAGAGTGCCTGTGGATAACTGCGGTTTCTTGCTGTAGTTGTCACGCCATTGTCACATGAAAATTGCTGTTTTCCCGTAGCTCATCCCCGATTGAATTCCAATTCCCACTGTTTCAAAACAGCCATGATCACATCAAAGCTGGTCGGTTCTCCAAAAAACATATCCCGCATTTTTTCGTAGTCCTCTCGAAGTACTTTCACTCGATGTTCAGGTGGTACAATTCGCAGCGAGCCTTTTTTAGCTTCACTGTATTTGGCCCATCCTGATCTAAAAAACAAATTCTTGTGAAGGGCCACTCGTTCCAACAGATCGAGTTGTCCTACCGCTTTGTCAGAGACCCCTTTCTGAATAAAGTTGCAAAAATCACCATAATGTCTGGATAAACGTTGGGGAGCTGATTTTTCGGAAGGTCGGTGATACTCGGCATGGAGAATCGTTGCCTTCTCCCAAAACGTACGCTCTGCAGCCAGTACCTTTACGTTACAATTAACTTCCGCAAATGCAGCAGAGAACAGTTCCCCTACATATGGCATTATTGACTTTGTCTCGAATGGCCAATGATCGGCTCTTGCTCCTAATTCAATCTTGACCGCTCGTTGAATGTAGACATTTGTTGAAGGCAATAATGTTGCAGGGTATTCAAAGAGCAGGGTCTGCCCATCGGGATCCGTTTTATCGAGATACAGCGACCATTTTTCATCACTGCGCACTTTGGAGTGAATGAGTGCATTCAATTTTGGCAGTAGTTCATCTTTGACCTTCCGACCACAAGTTTCTTTCAAAGCCTCTATTCTACGCTGCTTCTCGTTGGTGCTACTGCCCGCTTCTGGCTCGTTAATGCCTCCAAATCCAAGAAAGCTGCGTTCTATTGAAATATCGATGTCTTCAGAGAACCTTTCTATAAGATTAAAAACCTTGGAAAGTGATGTACCACCTTTGAAGATTAAATTCTGGCCAATTTCCGGAAGCTGAAATAACTGTTTTAGTGTCCAGCACACCCAGAAATCCTTTTCAACTATTTGTGGACTAATGCCCATATGCGCTGCGGTCTGCTCAAAAAATAACATGCGCTCTTCGGGAGACAGTTTAGCAAAGCTATCCATAGCTTACGTTTTCCTTGCAAGCTGTCGCATAATATTTGCAATCCATGCCGGCGCGTAAACTACATCCTTCAATAACTGCTTTCTATCCTCATGTTTTATCTTCTGCATTAAACTTCGCAGCATTTCATCATTCATATGGGACTTACCGATGTAACGTAGGGCTTGAATGACTATACCGCTCAGTCGTCCTGCAGTTGCCATGTTGCGTGGCGAGGTGCGCTTAAGAGTAATCTCTTGGCGTCCTATCTTCACACGTTTTGAAATTCCGTCGGTTAGAAAAACTATCTTTGCTGGCACTTGCTCGGTCAGCCCGAGCAAATTTGCCGCATACGCTCCAGAGGGCTGCAGCCGTGTGGCATTTTTATCGGCTAGTGCTTTTGCCACGGAATCGGGGCTCGGCGCAAGCATACCCATCACTGGGTGTTGACGCGGATAATCATACAATCCACGTGCCAAGCGGCGAATCGAGCCTTTTGTAGCCATTCGCGATAATGCCTTATCCACCGCATGACGCGAACCAAAATGGAGGAAATCACTCGGTGAGAATACCCAGCCAGCCCCACGTTGTCTAATTCGCGCTAACATCTTGTTTTCAATTGGATTTATGACATTCATTACTCTACCTATTGTCAGAAAAATATATCAATATTTCTGACAATAGGCAATGCCATACCTTCCAAAGCACTCTGGTCGGGCGCCTTCCCTAATCCAAAACTTTTCCGCTCCCAAAGCGTCCACGGTTCCAAATATTGATCATCAACCTTGCGCTGCTGAAATGGTGAAATCTTTGCAGCAGGTACGAGCGCGCCTCTTAAATACGAAGCTGGCACTGTAAACTTATAGGATCCCAACGCTGGTGTGCGGAAATAACCTGTGACGCCATTAGTCAGTGATGCCAATGGAAGACTCATGATCTCGGAATCAAGCACTACTCCTCGCCTTACGAGATGGCTAGAACGTGATGTGAGCCTCCCCCGATAAATTAGACACCAGTGACTCATTTTGATAAGGGGACTGGTGATGAGAAAGCGATATTCAAAGGAAATAAGGGCCGAGGTTTTGGGCAAAATCCGAGCTGGGCAGCGGGTGTCGGATGTGGCGAAGAACCACGGTATCAGTGAACCGACGGTTCGGACGTGGCTGGAGCGGGATGATACTTATTGAATTGGGGCACAGGGATTAATCTTCTAATGGATGTGGTTTCATTCGACTCACTCATAAACAAACTCCTTGATCACTCTGCCGCACTTCGCGACCGCAGAAAGGAGCTTAGCTCAGCCTGGTTACGCAGGTAGGGACACTTGAATGAGGCACTTAAATGAGACTTGAAAGGAGGTCAATGAACCGAAATTTACAATGATTTCAAATCTGTAATATAAGTATTATAAAGATCCTTCATGTGCCCGTAGCTCAGTTGGATAGAGCGAGCGTTTCCTAAACGCTAGGTCGCAGGTTCGATCCCTGCCGGGCACGCATTTTTGGCCTAAGAGCCATTGAAGCAATCAGTTTTCGTCAATTAGAGATCCAAAGCGGACTTTAACTTTCTAAGTTCGCCTTCTCTTTTATCCTTGGCCATTTTCTTCACGTTTAGGACTTTCCAACGTAGCGCGGGCAGCTTTTCGATGCCTTCAACACCGAGCGCTTCCCATTCTGGAGTACCTTCCTTTATTGAGACTAAAAACTGCTTTTGTGATGCGGTAAGCCCGCTCTTCAATTGCTCAAACATTAAACCCCTTGCGTTCGCCAGCTCATCCAGCGAAATCGGCCTTCGAGGCATGCCTTGGAACTCTTTGTTGAAAATTTCCGTTAAGTCTTTCCAAGTTGGATTTAGAAGCTCATTCATTGGCCTAGAATGTGACGCAAGGTAGACAACGAAGGCCGTTGTTATCTGCGGAGTGATTCCGCGATTCTCAAGCAGCAATTTCACATCAAACAAGTCTCTAGGATGCTGGCGATCGAGCGCTGCGCAAAACTTTCCGCCGTAAAGATCAGCAATCGAAAGTGTTTCTATTTCTGCGTCGGCCTTGAACTCAGCTTTGGCGTCAGCACAAAGGGTGGCCACAGATGTCGGAAAAACGGTCCCTCTAAGCACAAAATTAACTTCGCATTTAATTTGCACACGATTCAATTCTACCGTGAAGCTCGTAGCGGTATTAATCTCGCCCACAGTCCGGGCAAGCACCTTCGATCCAGATAGCTCACTCTCAATTCTCTTCTTTAGCCGCTTAATCGCCTCTGCAATTTCTTCTAAAGATTCCTGGCGACTTTTTATTGGCAGGTAACAAAGATCAATATCTACCGAAAGTCGCGGCATATTCCAGATAAATAGATTAATTGCAGTACCACCTTTTAGAGCAAAACATTTCTCTTCTGCGACGTAAGGCAGCACATTCAATAGTAGTTCAACTTGCGCTCGGTATAAATCGCTGGCCATTTTTAAAAGTGAAATGGAAGTTTAGTAGTGATCTTATATTTTGAGTTGGTTGTCCCGCCAGGATCTATCTGCCGATTACCGCGACCAAAATCAATTTCTGTCACATCCAACTTTCTTACCCAGGGATAATTGAGCTGCTCGGCTATCACCATAAAAAGCCGCTTCACCTTTATCGAACTACATGCGGTAAGCAACTCTTGGACTAGATCAGCACGAAGAGTCGCTAGCCCTTCGAACAAATAACTAGATTCCTCGAACGAGGCGTGCTTGGGCACTAAATATAATTGTTCAAAGAGAGCTCTTTCTCTTGAAGAGATACGTAAGGTAAAGCCGTCTGACTTGTGACTTAGTATGCCTAGGTCAGTCCCAAAAAGTTTTGAAGTATAGTACTGCGGCTCCTCATTCCATTTTTGAGTTCGAAACCAAGTCGGCAATTTCGTTTTTACTTCTCCAAATAAGATTACTTGCTCTCTATGCCGGACATAGTGGCTTATACCGTGCATTCTCAGTGCGGTTCTTGCGGCTACATGGATTTTTAAGTTCAATTGCTTCTGCATGGCCATCACTGCGCCGCGCCAATCGAGCTGATCGCCTTTTTTTATGACAGCGCCGCTTCCTACTGCTTGTAGCCAATTATTCTTTTTGTATTGAGCTATGAGGGCAGCGCTATATCCTTGCACATTTAAGTACTTGGTCGTGTAGACAAGGTTAGTTGGCCAGGTTGTCAAAAGCTTATTTAATTTAGTCATGCTTAATAATTCGGATTCATTATAATCAAAAACGCTTCAATATTTTCATATAAATATAGCATAGCTATATAATTAGCGCTCAAAATAAACTATCATCTAAATATAATATGTAATATTAGCACGTTATATATTCACAGGCCTGTGAACAACTGGTAGGTTATCTGCCCGTATTTAATAAGCTCCAATTACCATTCGTTTCCTTAAAAGCGATACTCCCACTGACATTTGCCATCATCTCTTTGATCGGCGCTAATATTCCCTTGGTCTCCCATTTGCGGCCTTCCCGATTACTGGAGCTAGTTCTTTCTCTCAGTCCCTTCGCACTCTCAAACCACTTTCGAGCAGCCACCATGGGCCAACAGTAAAGATGGGCAGTATTTACGAAGAAATAGAAATACCAATCGGCCTCGCAGACGATAAAGGCGCCGGGCTTATTGCGGGAAACATCGCTTACTGTTTCAAGAAAAAAGTTTCCTGTTTTGTCATTTCGGTCCCCTTTCACTTCGAGTGTCACCTTGCCGAGCGCTTTACCGTTATTAGTTATCAAGACCAGATCTATGTCCTTTTTCTGATAAAAAGCATTTCCCTCCACGGGCTCAATGAGACGAACATGCTTCCAATGTTCTTTAGCCGCGTCGCTTTGAAGAAACCTCAATACAGCGTCAAGAGCAAGCTCGCCGACACGAGTTGATTCATTCCAATCTTGCCTTTTTGAATCTTTCAATTTCTATACTTCGACTAACTTGCAAATATTTTCTTGTTCATACTTTCAACCACTTGAGCAGTATGACTCTCAGCCAGATGTGCGTAGCGTTTCACCACTTCCAGGGTTTTATGACCAAGCACCTCCGCAATCTCCAACAAAGTCGCTCCATTCATTGCCAAATACGACGCGCAAGAATGTCTCAAATCATGGAATCGAAAGTCTTCTAATTCTGCTTTGTCGACAACTCTTCGCCAAGGTTTCTTGATACCAAAAATCGCACTGGGAAGCGTGACCCTGAAATGAGCCAGACTAAGAGGGGCAATCAGTAGTATTTCGGTATGAAGTGCCATACGGGGGTGGATCGGGACTCAGAAGCTATTCACTCTATTACGGCAACGCCTGCCAAGGACAGTGATGTGTCCCAGCTTCGTTATTTGCTGCATGGAAGTGAAAGCGAGGTGCTCGGTGACCGTGCCTATTGCTCAGAGCCAGAGCGCATATCTCTCTGGCAGCGAGGAATTCGCTTATTAACTCCACAGAAGAAACCATGGGGGAAAGAGTTGTCCGATGCTGTAAAGAGAAGAAACAGCCGCCTATCCGCTCGCCGTGCCATCGCCGAGCACCCATTCCAGGTTATCAAACGAATCTTCG
>CAZPBV010000053.1:9437-13120 GCA_964584675.1 uncultured Bdellovibrionales bacterium | reverse complement strand
CCGTCGTCGTGTTCATGTATCGGTTGCGTGCATTAATCCGCCGTCGGTTTTTGCTGCCAGCTACAATGCGGGTTCGGTTGTTTGTGAAACTGAGCGAACAGCGGTGGAGAGAGCCCAGAGTCTTGAGAAAGCGGCTTACAATGCCGTTAATGGCGCTCAACGCAGGGTGGATAGTCTGGTTCGTCGCTTGGAAGCCGACCAGAGCCGGGTTGATAAGGAGTATCAAAGCTGCCAATTGCGGGCAATAAGCCGGCAAGATAGGGAGAATGAGCGCTTAGCCCGGCTTGAGACAAGGCGCCTGGATCTTATTGCTGATGCCCAAGAGCTTGTTGTCGAAGCAGGCCTGTGTCTTACTGGCATTCAGAGGAAATGCAACCGTGATCAAATTTTGAAAATGGCCAATCGCCTTTTTGCTAAAGCGACCGAGACTCAATTGAGAATTAATCAACAAAGAACGCTGGGGGTCAAACGTCTTGAATTTGAACAGCAACGCTGTGATGCACTGCTTAATACGAGACATGCAGCAGTTGAGCGCAGTCAAGCAAGGGTGACGGAGGGGCAGACATATCTCGCACAGATCGAGGCCCAGAGGGTGGACGCTACAACAGCGCGTGAAGGGGCTGAGGCCGTATTAGCCGCTTGCATTGCTGCTGCGCCAGCATGATCCATAGTGACCGTTTTGTGTGTACAGTATGGTGTTCTTCTTCGGTGAGGGCCTCGGATATTGTCAATGTCCTCCCGAATGTTTGCACGCCACCATGACTGGGCTACTCGCTACGCCTAAATTCCTCGAAAGTTTTTACCGAAACAGCGCGGTGGCGAAAGCGAAAAAGAAAGATGTCTCTTAACATGCGGAGAGCGTCCAATATCAGGTTAACCTTTGAACCTGGTACATGGACCCAGTTAATAGGAACTTCCCTAATCGTCATGTGACAGCGCTGAGCAAGAAACAGAACTTCAACGTCAAAGCTATAACCGTTCGCTTTCTGATGGGAAAAGAGAAACTGGGCCACTTCAGAGCGAAACATCTTAAAACCGCACTGAGTGTCGGCAATGCCGGGCACAGCCGCAATATTGACGAGAAAATTAAACATTCGACCCAAACTCTTGCGATACCAGCGGGTTGAAATGGAAGTATCCTGCGACTTGAGCGCCCGTGAACCGATAGCAAGGTCAGCTCCCTCCTGTATTTTGTCGTATAGACGGCTGAATTCGCCAAATGGAGTGGACCCATCGGCATCTGCGAAGATAATAACCTTGCCCCGAGCATTCAGTACACCGGTGCGCACAGCGTGGCCCTTGCCGCGATTCGTAGTGAGGCGAATGAGGCGTACCTGAGTTCGAATTCGTTCAAACTTTGCAACTACTCGCGCCGTCTCATCCTGGCTGCCGTCGTCTACCACAATGATTTCATAGGACAGTTCCATGGCGTCAGCAAAATCAACTATATCTATAAGGGTGGGCGGAAGGCGCCACTGCTCATTGTATGCCGGAATGACAATAGAGATAGACACCTCACCTGTCGCTGATGGTTGAGACTTGAGCCATTGCTCCAGTTTATCCTGGTCCTTGGCTAGAGGGTCAGAACTTGATGGCGGTTGAGGATTGGTCATAATCTTCTTCTTGTCTGACCTGATCGAGAATCTTCTTCCAATTAAGCATGATTACCGCACCAGGCAAGCCAACAACCAAATACTGGACGGCATGTTGAGCAATAACCATGGTGAGAGCCAATTCAGGGCTCACCCCCATGGATACTAGGGCCCACTTTCCAACGGCTTCAATCACGCCAATTCCGCCCGGAGCAGCCGGAATGAGCGAGCTAAAATTCACTGCCACCAAAAACAAGACGCATTGAGAAAAGGAAAGATCGGATGACAATGCTAAGGTCACGCATTTATAGACAATCAGCTCTACGGACCATACTACGATAGACCATGCAATGATTTTCGGAAGGCGAAAAGAGCAGGTCAAGGGGCTTAAGCCATTAATGAAGAGCTTGAGTTTGTCGAGCGCATAAGAACTGGCTTTATGATTAAAAGACGAACTGATCTTGTCAGCCAGGCGAAAAACATGTTCGCGGGTGAAAAGCAGCAAGACTACCATCGTGCCGGCAGCTGCGAAAATTCCCGCCACGACGAAAAAATCATCGGATAAGGAACTATCGCCAATTCCGAACGCAAATAGTATGTACATCAAGCTGATAGTAATACCATCAACTAAGCGTTCACTTGCGATTGTGGCAAGTACGAGAGTGCGGGTTTGACGCGCTAGCCGAGCCCCCATATGTGCTCGTACAAACTCTCCGGCCCGGGCCGGGAGAATGTTGTTCATGAAAAACCCTAAAAAGAGAACACGCACGGCATTCCAAAAATCCAATACATGCTCGGGGAACAGCACTATCCACCGTCGAGAGCGCAGTAGATAGGAGCTGATGGTAAGGCAGACTGCCAGGCTTAACCAAAAAATATCTGCCTCGCCAATGTGGGCAACAAGGGTTTGCCAATCAATGCCCTGAAACGCATAGTACAAAGCTCCGGCGGTTATGAGCCAAGGGAGACCATGAGAAACGACTTTTCCTGCGCGTGGCATATTTCGAGGCTTAATGTACGAGGTTTATGCGTATCCCTCAAGGGAATGGAATCTAAAAAGCAACTAAGCTACGAAAGTGATAGCCTTTGAGCTGCTTCTTGCCTTCAAGCGCCGCAAGTTCGATGACAAACAGCAAGGCCGCCACTTCTCCGCCCAATAGTTCCACGAGTTTTGCTGCCGCCAGGGCGGTCCCCCCGGTTGCTAGCAAATCGTCGACAATAACAGCTCTTTGGCCGTTGCTAATGGCGTCTTGGTGAATGTCGAGTTGACTTGAGCCATATTCCAGGGAGTACTCGATAGACATGCGTTCCGCTGGAAGCTTGCCTGGTTTGCGCACCGGAATGAAGGGCAATCCCAGCCGATGAGCAACCGGGGAACCGAAAATGAAGCCACGGGATTCAATTCCTACAACGACATCCGCATGAAGGGCAGCCGTCTGATCGCAAATTTGATCAATAACAAAAGAGAGCGCGGGGGGATGTTTGAGAAGCGGGGTGATGTCTCGAAATAGAATTCCCGGTTTGGGAAAATCCGGGACAGGGCGGATATAGGGGGAGAGATCCATAGCGTTTGAGAATACTAGATTGATCAAATCTCAGAATTCAAGCTTTTCGGAGGTGATGTCCCGAGCAACACACTTGGCAAGTTTTTCTACTTGCGCAGCCGTCGTGAGCTGATTGGGCACTGACTTGTCATAAAATACTGTTGAATCCAAAGGGGACATCCAGTCTCTACTACTAGTTACTACTGTCTCTCCGTACCAGAGAGTGATACCTGATTCAACTTCTATTATTTTTGTATGTGCTGATATTGAGTTCAGAGATGGGAGTGGTGGAATGTACCCAACCATCACAAGATCGTACCCAGTTTCACGGGCTGCCGCTAGGGCGCCAAAATTACCGGTGAAGAACTCGTCTCGCTTTCCCGGCCAGTCATGGCGATTGACCACCTCTACGATGGGGATTCTTTCCGTTTCAAGCAGCCGGGCGTGAACCTTCCAAGCTAAGTCATTTCCAAGTCCGGGACGATCGGAATTCTGGGTGGAAATGTTTGCCGGAACTGAAAATGGGAAAATTGCCATACGAACCGGA
>CAZPBV010000053.1:5211-9427 GCA_964584675.1 uncultured Bdellovibrionales bacterium | reverse complement strand
GGTAGTCGGAAAGAATCACCCTAACGTGGGTATGAGTCTTGCAAGTCTCACCATAGCGGTCCTGAAGTATGCTGCAACCGGAGAGCCAAGAAAGGCAAACCAGTGTCAAAGTCATGACACCAGGTCTACCACGAGCAGGTGGCATGACGCAGCGCTGGAGGCACGGAAAACGTGAAAAGCACAAGGATTTAATATGAATAAGCATGCTGATCCGTCGTTACAATTCTGTCATAGCCAAAGGTTCTTTCAAAGAGCATGCCAAGCAATGTTCATGGTGGGGGTGGCAGTTTTTTCCCTGTGCGCTTGTAGCAAGCGTTATAGTGACCTTCCGGCCTTCTCTCCGGTCGATTTATCTGACTATGAGAATTATTCAGTCGGCCGTTTTAAGACGTCCTACCTTGCGGAGCAAATTGATGAGTTTTATCGAGGTACCAATCCAGGCCCGCTCGGCGTAACGACGTTTGTCAATTTAGACGATTTGTATACGACATCATCCTTTGGTCGCATGATCTCGGAACAACTCATGAGCGAACTTGCTATGCGCGGGTTCGATGTCATTGAGCTTCGCCATTCCGATGCGCTTCAGTTTTTGAATCCATCAGGCGAGTTTGGGCTTTCGCGCGATATTGCAGTTGTTCGGCGCAATCGAGATCTTGGCGGGGTGGTCGTAGGAACCTACGTTATTTCTCCTGAGCGAGTATATCTCAACGCTCGCCTGGTCGAGCCATCAACCTCTATGGTGCTTTCGGCAGGTTCGGTGGAGATGCCCAAGACAAAGGAGATCGCGCGACTCGTACGCGCTGGCGGACTACCGGGCACCTTAGAGCGAATTCCCGTTCGCCACCTCGGTCTTTCAACTTATCCCTTGAACCCGTTTCCCTCGTATGTCAGCCGTAGTTTCGAATCCGAGGAGGGAGCGTCCGACAACCAATTGGGTGTTGAGCCCCGGTTTGGCGACCCTATTTTGAAACCAGGGAAAAAATAGCACTTCACTTTCCGGTGAGTGAGAACCCCGGGCCAGATCGTAAGTTCCGCCAATCTTTATCAACAGGCGGCGCTTCTGGATTGCAAAATCGATTATTTTTATTGAACGGTTTTGAACAGTCGGCGTAAATGCCACGCTCCGGGTGATACAATCCAAGGCTCTCCAGAATTGGAGCGAATCGCTCTCCGCCTAGAAAAAGCAATAGCAGGAGCGAAATAACTGCAATAGCCCCGTATCAGACAAACTGTAACCAGACTCTCTTAAAGCTTTCGACTTTGTCCATAATTTAACCGAGTATGCACCTACTACTATCGACATAACTCGCTAGAATCTTTAGACTTGCTGGAGATCTGATAACGCCCCAAAGGCAATCAATTTTTTGGCAATCGCTATAGTCTAAAACATGAGTTTTTTGTAAGGTATAGTCGCCGTCAGTTAGAATACCGGCATTTTGACTGGCTGCAAGTATCGCAAGCAGCGTGCGCTTGGAGGGAGGCTCTGAGGAGGTGCAACACTTCTTTGGATACAGCCACCTTCCCTTGCCGAAAGTATGGCGGATCTGCTGTATTATATTTGGGGAAAAAATTACGGTGGTGGAAGAGCTGGCGTTCGAACTCTCGCATACCTCTCGCGAAGCACACGCTTCCGTTCGCGCGCAAAGATCGGAGCATTTTTGGATTTGCTCGTCTCCGTTCTTTGAAACGTCTCTGATTTTGTCCCCAACCAGTGCCGATCCAGAATTTTCAGGCGAAGAAACGGTTTGTGAATGTATCATACACGATTGCGATGGTTCTGTTGTTAATGAGGTAATTTTGAAGTTTTCAGCGGCGCAAATTCGAATCATTGAATTGGCGTCGATTATGACCGGCTGTAAAATGCAGGCTGGTCTGCGACATGGACATTTAGAAGTTAAGTATCCTCTCGGAATTAAACCTTGGTGTCGATTACAGTCCCGAGACTCGGCCTGTTTACTCGGATCCCCTCAGTGTCTGACCGACGTCCGACGGGTATGCTTACCGCTTACTTTTTCCGCAGAACGCACCAACTTGGTTTGTCTCGTGAACTATACTGACTCCGAAGCGACAGTTCGGGGCAAGCTTTTTTTGGGGCGAAGAGCTCCCGAGGCAGCTTGGAAAATCCCGGCCTTTGGCAGTCGAGTGCTTGAAATGATCGGAGAGTTTGATGACTTTGTCGATATCCATGCCGATGAGCAGGTCCAGGGTTACTTGCGCTTGAGCGGGCGTGGAAGTGATAGGGTTGGGGTGCATGCCATCGAGCAATCGATCGGGATGAAAGATACATTACTCTTCGCGAGTCTTACATAGGGTTTGGGGTACGATGGGACAGGCGGTCCGATGGCTTGGATTTATTTTGTCGAACTCGATTACGAGGAGTTGCGTGCATTTTTTCCCAGCATCTGATGCTGCCACTGCTCCATATCCAGCAACCTGTAAGCTGACTTTGTTTGGCCGGGACTTTCCATCCAAGTCGGTTACTCTGGAAGGCGGCCGTTTGGGCTATCCCGACGGGGTGCGCATTGAAGATGCCTTTCCCATGTTGAATAGTTTGGGTGGCGGCTCGTATGGCCTTGAAATAGAAATTAGTACTACGCAACCCCGGTTGGATTTGGTTGGATCGAGTTGCTCGGTTGACTTCCACTCCCAGGGGATGAGCGCGCACTTTAGGCCCGTTGTTGTCGATGAAGGGGAAATGGTGCGTCTCATGAATATTCGAGGTGAGTCGACTTCATTTCACTGGGATTCTCGAATGCCCGCTAATGCTGACGAGCCGAAGAAATCAGGTGGAGAGAATCTGGGACGCCCGCCCCAACTGCATACATCTGCTCGTGTCGGCTTGGCTATGCAGGATCGTTTCCATAGTACCTCTCTCGTGGTTGTAAATCACACCATGCGTGGAATACGTTCTCGAATACAAGCAGTATCTTACAACCAGTCGCGCGATCCCGTATTCATCACGGCTGATATAGAATCGCAATCTGTGGGAGAAGTTGTCATACCGGAGAGCTTTTATGTCGGCAGTTTTGAACAGGAATGCGGCTGGGGCAGCTTTAAGTGCTCGCCGGTAGAAATTTCTTTTCAACCGGAAAATCAAGATGAGGGGACAGGCGCCTCCGGAGGGTTAGGTTTGTTCCGAGAAGTGGCGAGTTTTGTGGTCCATCGGGATATAAAAAGTCGTCGCGTGGCCTCAGTGGTGGGATTATGAGTATCGTTGCCTACAGCCCCTACGGACTTTTGAGCGAAGAGACCGGCCTTTGCGCATTGGTGTCTCGCTATTTGCAGGAAAAGCGGGGGGCTTCTCAGGGAGAAGGTGTGCTGCAAATTTGTTGCAATGGCGCGTTTTCTCAGTGCGATCGGGATGGTGAAAGCAGCTGGCGACGGGACCTTGCTCACTGCGCTCGTTGCACGGCTGAACAGATTCGTGTAGCTCAGTGGGCAGGAATATCTCAACAGGAAGTTTCTCGATATCTTACGCCCGGCGATATTGTTGAATCGCGACGTTGGGTGGGGGCCCTTGCCATTGATGAGATCCCCGATGCCGGGGCATTTGGCGAATCTCTGTATGATCTTTGTCGGGTAAGCTTGGTAAATCGCTTTGGCACTGAAAAGCCGGACTTACATAATAAGAGTCACGAGCAGATTGTGCGGCGTATGTTACTGGTTGCCCTCCGGGCATTGAGCGCCTTCAATCGTTACTTTCGGGACCACCAACCTGAGTTTGCCTTGTTGGTCGGTGGTGAAGATGTGCTGACAGCTGCGTTCCTCTCGTGCGCACGCGCGCAGTCGATCCCCTTGGCGACATTCGTTTGGGATGTCAACAATCGTGCTGTGTTAATCCGGCGGCATGGGGGATACACTAAAAATGCAGGCCAAGCAAGGAGCGAGGGAGGGGATATTTTTTCCTGTCCGTTTGTGTTTGAAAATATTACTGCGATGCGCTCGGATAGGCATACCTGGCCGCATGAACTTGTCACGATGCTTGATCGATTATTGGAGTTTCTTGAGCTTGACGGTCACCAGGTGCCGCTTCCTCTTGCGCGTTGACTTTCGGCTGTTGTTGGCGGGATTGACCAATAGTGACTATTGAATGAGCAGGTTCTCGTGATGTGCAGTGGGAGCTAACATCGCACCTCTCGCATTTCTTGGGATGCGGCGTAGCAATTGCAGGATTGCCATTGATGACGGCTCGCATGGATTCAAGAATTCCCTGAAG
>CAZPBV010000053.1:0-5201 GCA_964584675.1 uncultured Bdellovibrionales bacterium | reverse complement strand
CCGTGTTCTCAATCTTTAGTTTTCGGCACTGAGGACCGAGAATGAGATATCCATACGGGGGACGTTTTCCTTCGCATTCCTCGATGAGGCGCATGTATACGAGGAGCTGGGCAACATAACGATCCCGAAGTTTGCGAGCGAGAGGTTTACGTTCGACGGGGATGATGTAGCCGTCTTCCACAATCACTGCGTCGGGTCGTCCAGCCAGCCCCTGTGAGATCGAGATGTAATCCCGCACCGGATGGTCTTTGCTGCCATCAATGGAACGAGTCGCTATCTTGCTTCCTATGCCGACGTGTTCACGCTCGCGGCGCGCAAACATGGTGACCGCATCAATTACAATACAAGCGGCGACAAGTACGACCGCGAGTAAGATAAGTTGAGTGTCTGCTTGCGCCACGTCATGAGCTAAGTCTCTTATGAACTCCATAAGTCTTAGCCTCGAGTTATTAAAATAAGGTGTATGAGAATAGCAGCGAAAAGGAGTGGAATAAGTAACTTTGCGGAACGAGCAAGCAAGATGGCTTCTTCGAATCGTCTGGCCCACTCTGAATGCAGGCGTTGTCCCTCCACTGAGCTATCTCCCGCGGGGCGTTTTTTCTTCTGATGGATGGCGCGCAGTCTCCACGACTCCGGGCATACCACAAACATGGCTACCTCTCCGGCCGATATTATATAGGTTCCCTTTGTTTCCTTTTTAGCCATTTTAAAGAGGTTATGACGGAGAAGCTGGGATTAGTACCGAACTATGTGAGTAGAATAGGAGCGGAATTCGAACGTAGCGTGACATGAAAAAGGAAGTTAAGCAGTTATCCCCGACGGCATAGAAAATATCCGCAGATCTTCCAGAGGGATATTGAGATACTGACCGCAATACATGGCCAGATTAGTCAGATTTTGACCCGTGGGCACTTCATTGGCGGCCAGGATTCCTTACGTAAGGGACTATTGACCTCAGGACGGCAAGCCAGCGTTTTGCCGCAATAATCAATGGATTGCGGCGGCCTGGCAGCCGCTGGACGCCGCTTCGTTCCATTTCGCACTCCATAACTGAGCGCATGTCCCCAGCGCTGAGAAAGTCGTCGTGGTGGGATTCGGATTGGGGAATATGGGCTGTTTCGATGAGGTACTGAGCTTCCGGCGCCTGATGATTAGTGAGTCTCCAAAAGGCGTATCTGGCGCAGGCAGACACGAACTCGCAGCTGAGTGTAAAAATCCCTGTTTCTAAGTCTGAGCGCATTACCAGTACAAAGTCTTGATCTCGATCCAAAAGGAAACAAGTCTCTAGAGTTTGCTTCCAGACTCGTTTGGCCCGGTAAGCGGAGAGCTGATCCGCATAATTTCCTTGTAATTGGAGACTGTTGGAATCAAAGAGGATATTACCTGGAAAGGAAATTTCCCTGGTTAATTCAATTGGTTGCAGCTCCATTTCGCCGTGAGGCATACACACCCTCTCCACGCACTACCTTTGGGGGAGCTATCGACCTTTTTGCAAGTTTGCTTAATAATGGACTTCCGTTGCGGGTAGGGGTTTTGGCGGCCGTCTCGTCATTTGTGTGAGATGGCTTTGCAGCCGCTGAAGTGAAGCCCAAGTGGCTGATGCGACGGCGTTTCGTCACGGGCGTGGCCCGTAGTCAAAACGTAGCAGGGAAGGACGTATGCTGAAGCTGCGTCAAGTTCCCTTTTTGATTCGCGTTGATGCGGCTTAGAGTGACTCATAAGTGGCAGGGTTCATTTGTGAAAAGGACTTCTAATAGATTCCCTTATGCTGCTCGGAAAATATGTTTAGAAACAACCAAATAGGCTTTTATACGCTATGAGAAGAGAGAGATTTTCAAGAGGTCGTGGAGGTGGTGGTCGTGGAGGGAATTCTCGTGGTCGCCGCTCAGGTGGGCGAGGGCGCTACTCTGGCAGGGGGCGTCGGAATGAGCGAGCATCCGCAGAAAGCGGCAATCGGCGTGAACGCATTGCTATTGAAAGCGGGCATCTCGTGTTTATCGACCAATTCATGTTAGCCAATCCGCAGTTCATCTCGCGGTTACATGAGCTTCCTGATGATCAGCCGGAGCTAAAGGACCAGCTGGTGCGCGATTTTGGCGGTACGGTTGTTGATCTTGAACCGGGAACATATCGCATAGAGAGAGATCCATTTGCGCTGTCTATTATTGTGCATCCGGAAGGCTTTAATCCGAAGGATGAGCAGCTCAGCAAGGATACAACCACTCAAATGGGGCAGGTGTATGTCGATACACGTTGTTTGGCCATGGTAGATAGAGAGTTGTTGGATGATTCTGAGCTATTGGACAAGTATCAACACTTATGGTTTTCGGGGCAGGACAAAGCCTGTCGCGATCTCTTACGTGACAATGGCGGTGCTGTTCGCTACGGGTTTCAGCGCTTTGGCGATGAACTTGGCATATATGTGCTTCCGGATAGCGACGTGGTGTGTTTATGGCCGGATGTGCACGGGGCCGACGGGGTAGGGAGCGATTTTGCTGAATCCTCTCAGGTCTCCGAGCAGGCGTTTTAGTCATTTACCAGGCGCCAATAGCTGGCCGGTGTCTTGTTCGAGATAATGGATTAGGTTCTTCAAACTACGTGCCGACATCCTATTAGTAGATCCTTTGAGGCAGGATTTCCTAGGAGGAGTGTTGTCGGCACATGAAACGCAGAGACTTTCTTAAGTTTGCCGGATTGTCGCTACCCTTCCTTGGCGGGTGCGGAATCAACAGGATTGATCCGTGGCATGTGCTTATTCGCAGTGACGTCATCCAATCTTTGGAGCAAGAGGCGCAAGTCCTTGACAAAGCAAAGTTAGGTTGGACTTTAGACGGCCGGGTGCGAGTCATTTATTTGCGAGGCTCGCCCTACGAGATTGGGTATCAGCATGGAGCGTTGCTGCGCCGCGAAGTTCAAATTAACCTTGAAACCTTATATCGGCGCTCTCTCAGCTATTTTAACTTTTCTGAACTTTTTGATGAATGTTATGAGCGCATGCGGCCTTTTATTCCTCAAGAGTATGTTGAGGAAATGCATGGACTCGCTCATGGTGCCAGAATTTCGTTAGAACTTGTTCATGCCATTCATGCCCTTCCCGAGATCGGCGAGTGGGGAGGGACAAAACAAGTGGTGAGCGTGGTCAAGAAAATGATGCGAGGGGAACTCGCTACGTCTTGTAGTAACTTGTGTATTGAACCTAAGAGTTCGGGCGACGGAGAGATGTACACGGTGCGCATTCTAGATTGGGGATTGCATCGGCTCTCGCGTTTACACGAATTTCCACTAATTGCGGTATGCCGTCCGGACCAAGGGATTCCCTTCGTCAATATCGGCTGGATGGGATTTCTTGGGGCCATATCCGGAATAAATAGCCAGCAGATTACGCTCGGTGAAATGGGGTATGGGAATCCGCCGGGAGAGACTCTTCGAGGAAAACCTATGCCATTCTTGTTGCGAGACGTGCTGGCGCATGCTTCGAGCATGGCCGATGTCCGTCGCATTATCTCCCAAAGTCCGGGAACAAATTCGTTTGTATATCTGATGTCCGATGGGAAGACAGGAGAATCGGAGCTGTATATTCGCGATAAGGATAGATTTCTTGTTAACAGCCCTGGAGAGCCGGTGCATGATGGTAAACACGATGCCCCTGGAATTGAGAATATGACTTACGGGGGGCACTATTTAGGCAAGATGGCGGAGCTTCTCAACCAGTATAAGGGCAAGGTTACGATGGAGCTTCTGCGAGACGTCATTATTCCGCAAATCGCAATGCGCTCAAATTTTCAGAATGTCATCTATGCTCCTCACCAGTTGCAATTTTGGGTGAGCAATGCCGCTAGTAAGTCTGAACGAGCGGCGGAGCAGCCATATACTCATTTCGACTTTGCCGCTGCTCTGCGGGAATTTTCGTAGGAGTGGTTTCGCGAGAGCCTGTGGTGGGAGGGACATATACAACCTGGGATAATGAATCCGGGGTGGTTTTTCTCTTGTTGCGGTCTACAGAGCCGTTCGCCAGGCAATGTGACAACGTGGTGTAATCCTATTTACTATTGGCATTCAATCTGTGAATTTTATCTTTACCATACTTTAAAATTGGCGTACGTTTATAAAGCATGAAAAATAGACATGCTAACATATTGTTATCTAATAGTTTTTTTCTCTTTGGTGAACTTGGGCTTTAGCCCGGGCTTCAACCGTTGCCGCTACTTCTTCAACTTTGCCTTCGCGAGCGCTCCTGCATCGACCAGATCCTGGGGTCTTCCTGCGGCTAACTTTGCCTGAATGAGATCATCGTGTCCAATGACTGGAACTGAAAGAGAGTTGATCTTCATATACTCGCAACGAGAGAAAGCCTGATCAAAATCAACACCGGGAATCTTGACTATGATGTCTACCCGATTCGGGGCAACTCCAACTTGAAAGAAATTTCCCTCCACAGTGAGGTCTTCCACCTTTAAGTTAATGAGCGGAGCCCCAAACTTCTGTAGAGCTCCATAGGTTCGTTTGGCATTTTCAAGATTTGGACAAATAAGAATGTCTAAATCCTTAGTGTAACGCGGCTCGGTGTAACGAATGACCGCATATCCACCTACGACCAGGAACTTAACCCCACTTTCTAACAAGATTCTCAACAGATCTTTGAAATCTGAGTTCATCTAAATCTCGCCCCTGGATTTGAAAAGCTTGGATAACGAGCTCCCACGCGACCGTATAACGTGCCTCATCACCGAGTTCATCCCAACGCTCGTATTCTTCAACTCGACCTTGGTCGTCTCCAAGTTTACCGAGCCGTGTAAAAATGGCCTTTTCCCTCGGCATTTTCACAGTATGCCATAAAGTGCAAAACCAGGCACCCTTCAATTTCGGTAGAATCGGTCATATAAATAGTTCTTGCCAGGAAACTCCTTTCTTGGAATTTCTTGACTGAAACCGTGCTCCGCACTTGAGAAATGCGGCGAGTGCTTCCGCGCAGTTACGCCGCTCTGCGGCGCCGGTTCATCCGTGGTCGGCTGTTCCTATCCTGAAATTTGCCATTTCAGGACAGGAGCTAATAATCCCATGTGAGAACAGCCATCACGACGAGATATCGTCAATCAGGTTTGCAATCAAATCAAAAGGCGCCTTGAGAATTTTTAGAGGCAGTAGTCGAAGGGAAGACTCATCGCGGAACTTACGATCGTAGAAATCAAGGGCCTCAGTTT